>CANRMV010000097.1 GCA_947631875.1 uncultured Clostridia bacterium | reverse complement strand
GATATTGACATTTCCACAAAACAAAAAAATGGCATTTTAAAAGCGATTGAGCATCATGAAGAATATGCTTTTGGTTGCAGTGGAATCAATGTTACTGACATTGAAAGTTTAATTTTGCAAGATGCCGACAACTTGGACGCAATAGGGGCGGTCGGGCTTGTTAGGGCTATTAAATATTCAATCGCACATGATATTCCGGATTTTGAACCCAACATTCCGCTATTTCAAGGTGTATATGACGACACCAAAGAAGACCCATCTACAATTCATCACATATACAACAAATTGTTAAGACTGGGCAAAAATATGAATACAAAAACCGCAAAAGAACTCGCAAAAAAGAAGATAAAACTTATGAAAGATTTTATGAACATGTTTATTCAAGAGTCGACCGGCGATTTGGATATAAACATCAAATGATAGGTTAAAGGTTGTTATGACAAATAAAACAATAAAATAGGGTTGGAAAAATGGAAAAAGAAATTGTTGAAGTGGGCATGCCACTCCAAAAACATTTAATTTATTATCATGATATGTTGCAAAAACATGGATTAAAAATGGTTTTTGCTTGCATAACGCATGATTTATATTATACAAAAAATGCAAATTTTGACGGATTAACTGAAAATCAAATAAAAAACGCCTGTGTTAGATTGAGGGTGTGTAACGAACTGAATAAGAAAGTGATCTCTAGCAATGAGAAATTATTAAAGCAAGAACGAGAGCTTATAAAACAAGGCTACAAAAAGGCGTTTGACACAATCAAATTGGATCTTCACTATCACAAAGATGGCATGACTTCACGCATTCAATTACAAGATATCAAAGATATCGGATTGCTTGTATATTATGACAATAAGGAATATTACAATCAGCCCGCCAAAAAACAAAGGCAACTTTTAATAGAAGAATTGAATAGTTATGGTTTCAAATTTAAACAAACGGATATGGGCTTGGATAAATTAAGAACCTTCTATTATGGAAAGAAAATGTATAGTGAAAATCAAAACAGATGAAAATGTGAGGTGTGTATGATAATTTATGAGGCTTTGAAAAAAGAATTTGTACAAGATGTAAAAGACGATTTGCTTGTTGAAAAACTATTTAAAAATTTTCAAGAAAAAATCGGACAAGTGTCCAAGAGCGAAATTAGATCGTGGAATAATTCTTTGATACAAATGGAAAATGTAGTGGATAATGAAATCATTCCTCAAAACGCAGGGATTGCCATTGAATTTAATATACCTTACACAAGCAAGAGGGTTGATTTTATTGTTTCAGGAAAGAATGATGAGGGCAAAAATTCCGCTATAATTATTGAGCTTAAACAATGGGATAAGATTGAGTCTGTTGATGATAAGGATGGAATTGTAAAAACATTTCTTGGTGGTGGAGTTAGAGAAACTACACATCCTTCCTACCAATCCTATACTTACGCCAAAATGATTGAGGATTACAATCAAATTGTTCAAGATGAAAATGTTGACCTAAGCCCTTGTGCTTATTTACATAACTATATGAAAACTGTCGATGATCCAATAGAAAATAATGTTTATAAATTTTATATTGAACAGTCACCTTTGTTCACTGCGGGCGAAGGGGAAACTTTTAAGAAAATTTATTTCAAATCATATTAAATATGGCGATAATAAGGAAACGCTTTACAAAATTGATAATGGAAGGCTGCGACCGTCCAAATCTCTTCAAGATTGTTTGGTCAGCATGCTTGACGGCAATCAGGAGTTTTTGATGATAGACGATCAAAAACTTGTCTATGAGAAAGCCCTTGAAATGGGCAGAAAGTCCTATCGCGATGGCAGAAAAAGAGTGCTTATTGTTGAAGGAGGGCCGGGAACCGGAAAGTCTGTGTTGGCAATAAATCTGCTTGTACGGATGACATCGAGAGATGCGGTTTGTACATATGTGACAAAAAACGCTGCGCCAAGAAATGTTTATTCAAAAAAACTTAAAGGAAATTTCAAACAGGCGATCATCAGTGAGTTGTTCAAAGGGTCTAGTAATTTTTATAATGCACAACCAAACACATTTGATGTCATTCTTTGCGATGAGGCTCATCGACTAAATAGGAAATCAGGGATGTTTAAAAACAAGGGAGAAAATCAAATTAAAGAAATTATAAACGCTGCCAAGTTTTCTGTTTTCTTTATTGATGAACATCAACGTATCCACATTGATGATGCAGGGAGCATTGCGGAAATTGAAAAATATGCGCATCTATATAATGCCGAAATAGTAAAGATGAATTTAAAATCTCAATTTAGATGTAACGGATCCGATGGTTTTTTGGCATGGGTGGACAACACTTTGCAGATAAGAGAAACCGCTAATTTTGATGGTTTTGAAAACTATGATTTTGAAATTGTTGATGATCCTCAGACCTTAGCGGATATAATAAAAGAAAAAAACAAAATTAACAATAAGTCGCGATTGGTTGCGGGATATTGTTGGGATTGGATTGAAGAAGGGAAGAATGACCCAAATATTTCGGACATTAATATTGGAAATTATCATGCAAGTTGGAATTTAGGAAGTACGGCTACTTGGGCAATAGATCCAGACTCGGTTGATCAAGTCGGCTGTATTCATACGTCTCAAGGTCTTGAATTTGATTATATCGGCGTAATTGTTGGTGACGACATTGGTGTAACAGATGACGGAAAAGTTTATACTAATTGGCACATGAGAGCAAAAACCGATGCCTCAATCAAAGGACTTAAAACTATTGAGCAGGAAAATAGACAAAAAGCCGAGCAGATTGCGGATGAAATCATAAAAAATACTTATAGAACTTTGTTTACGCGAGGACAAAAAGGTTGTTATGTGTATTGCACAGACAAAAAATTTGCCAATTATTTAAGATCTCGCTTAAAAAGGAGTTAACATGGATAAAAAAGTTACAATAGAAGAATTAAAACAAAAAGTAAAGACATTTTGTGAAGAAAGAAATTGGGGGCAGTTTCATAATCCGAAGGAACTTGCCATTGGCATTTCGACGGAGGCTAACGAATTATTACAAATCTTTAGATTTAAGTCTGAAAAAGAAATGCAAGAACTTATGAATAGCGAAAGGAAGACTGATGTCGAAGAAGAACTTGCCGATGTTTTGTATTTTGTGCTACGATTTGCTCAAATGAACGAAATAGATCTTTCAACTGCTATAGAAAACAAAATAGAAAAAAATAATAAAAAATATCCATTGGAGAAGGCGAAGGGTTGCAACAAAAAGTATAATGAATACAAATAAAAAAGAAATCAGCAATAAACCTTTTTGTTAATTCGTTGGGATTTAATGCAAAAAGTCAATATTTTTGCTCAAAATGTAATTTATAAAATATAATAGTACTGCACAAAGCAAATATTTATAATATTTTGTCGGCTTATCCCCGACCACAAGGTGCAGGTTTGAAGTAAGTGAAACGCTTACTTCTTTTTTTATAAAAAGGTCTCTATAAGTATTCTTAACTAGAAAGTAAACGATGTTTTTTATCAAACCCTCACAATCTTTTGACCTAAGATACTTTTTTGTTTGCAACAAAGGAAAAGTTTACAAAATTTTGAAACAAATTCGCTACGAGTATGCTATCATATATATGTAGTAAAAGGAGTTAATATGAAAAAGATAACGCAAGACGCAGGAAGAAAACAACTTGGCTCTTTCGCGCCCGACTTTGCGCATTTCAATGACGATGTGCTTTTTGGCGAAAATTGGAACAATCATGACATTGACCTTAAAACGAGATGTATAATTACGGTTGTAGGGCTTATGTCGTCTGGAATAACTGATAGTTCACTTATCTACCACTTGCAAAATGCAAAAAATAATGGCGTCAGCAAAAAGGAAATTGCAGCCATTATAACACATTGTGCCTTTTATATTGGCTGGCCAAAGGCATGGGCAGTGTTTAAGCTTGCCAAAGATGTTTGGAATGAAAAGGTTGACGCGAAGACAGAAAAAGAAATTTATCAAAACACGATTTTCTTCCCTATTGGCAAACCAAATGACGCTTTTAAGGATTATTTTGTCGGACAAAGTTATCTTGCACCAATTTGCAAAGAGCAAGGTATTTTTAATGTGACATTTGAGCCGGGATGCCGAAATAATTGGCATATTCATCGTGCAAAAAGTGGCGGTGGGCAAATTCTTATTTGTGTTGGAGGCAGGGGATATTATCAAGAATTTGGCAAAAAGGCCATTGAGTTAAAGCCGGGCGATTGCGTAAACATCCCCGCAAATGTCAAGCATTGGCATGGCGCGGCAAGAGACAGTTGGTTTTCTCATCTTGCAATCGAAGTGCCGGGAGTCAAAACTTCAAATGAATGGCTCGAGCCGGTTGATGACAAGCAATACAACAAATTAAAATAGGAGTAAAATGGCAGAGGCTGGAAAGGGGTGAACAATGAACATAGGGGAT
>CANRMV010000096.1 GCA_947631875.1 uncultured Clostridia bacterium | reverse complement strand
AACCACCGTACTCAGCAGTGCCAAACTTATTCCCGCATACATGAGTGCCGCGCCATAGTTTGCTTCGTCCATAATTGCGGAAATCATTCTTGCAATAAACATGGCATCAAAGAAAGCAAGCACTGCTTGAAGGGACAACATGCAAATATATAACACAAGAAATATCCAGTGCTTTTTATAATACTTAAACAAAATCTTTAAGCCTGTTCGTCTTGAATATATGTTTTTCATCGCTTTCCTTTTGTTTTATTTTCTTGCAAATTTAACTATGATAAAACTATCTCCCACTTCAACATTTCTTTCAATGTCTGGCTTGTCTATCTTTTCAACAGCCCGCAAAATCAAAACTTCTTGCTTAATTTTTGGCATGAAATTGTAAAGCATCTCGGCAAGTTTGTCATCGCCTGTTTCAAAATAGGCATAAATGCGTTCATCAATGGAGAAATCCGCCTCTTTTCTAAGCACTTGCAAGCCTCTCACAAATTCTCTATAAAGTCCTTCCAAAATTAGTCCTTCATCCAAATTGATATCAAGAACAACGGTGTTTCCGTTTTCGTGAGAAATGACAAAATCGGTTTTTGGCTTCTTTTCAAGATTGAAAAGTGTGCTGTCCAAATCCTTAAACTGCCCAACCGTCACCTTTCCTTTTTTATATCCAGCCAAAACCTTTTTGTTCTCTTCATCAGAAAGTGATGCAAGCGCCGCTTTGAGTTTTTGAACATCACCTTTAAGCACCGCCCCAGCATTTTTAAAGTTCACCGACAAAAATTCGTCATTAAACTTTGCATCGTCCGTAACTGCTTCAAGCGTTTTCACATTGAGTTCGTCTTTGATTATGTCCTCAAAATCTTTCAAAACTTTAACTGTGTTTTCGCCGCCAGCAACATACATGATTTTAAGTGGCTGCTTAACCTTAATTTGATTTTCATTTCTAAGCCTTTGAGCGGTGGACATAATGTTTCTTGCAACCTCTGCCCTTTCCAAAATATCGTCAAAATGCACTGGATAAACTTCCGTTGGAAACAGTGCAAGCATAACGCATTCCGCCTCATTCTTTTCAATTTCGCGAACCAAATTTTGCCAGATGTATTCTGTCACAAAAGGAATGATTGGTGTCATAACCCGAATTATCGCCTTTATTGCTTGATACAAGCACCAATAAGCAGTCAGTTGGTCATTTTTATTTTCGCTCTTCCAAAATCTTTTTCTGTTTGCGCGAATGTAAAAATTGGAAATGTCGTCAACAAGTTTTTCAAAGTCATGCACAACAACATAGTTTTTGTCGTCAGCATAATTTTTGTCACTTTCTGCAATAAATTTGTTGATGCTCTCCAAAAGCCACTTGTCAAGCACTGTTAAATCGCTCTCTTTTGGCATAAAGCCATCAAGTTTTGGATTGTCAATCACAGCATAGGTGTTAAAGAAAGTGTAAATGTTCCAAAAGCCCAAAAGTTTTCTTCTTGCCTCATCTGTTAAATTGAAGCCAAAACGCATTTCGTTTGTTGGGCTTGAAGAACAGTATAAATAACGGATAACATCCGCACCCACCTTATCCGCAACCACTTCTGCATCAAGCGAATTTCCGCCGCTCTTGTGGAACTCGTTGCCATTTTCATCCTTAACATATTGATAAGTGACCACTTTTTCATATGGTGCTTTTCCGGTGAGAACAACGCTCATAATCAAAAGCGAATAGAACCAAAGTTTGATTTGTTCAATCATCTCACACACATATTCGCTTGGAAAATTTTCTTTGAAAAATTTCTTATCTGTGAAATATTTTTTTGTTGAGAAAGGTGTTATGCCGGCATCAAGCCAAACATCGCCAACCTCTGGGATGCGCGAAACAACCTCGCCACAATCGCACTTAATTTTGATATCATCAATCCAAGGCCTGTGAATGTTTGGCAACTTGTCAACAAGGCTTGGGTCAACCGCCTTTGCCCTTAGTTCTTCAAGGCTGCCAATAACATGAACTTTGCCGCATTTTTCGCAAACATAAAACGGAAGAGGAAGCCCATAAAAGCGGCTTCGAGAAATGTTCCAATCGCCCATATTATTCAGCCAATCAGTCATTCTTTTCTTTGCATATTCTGGCTTAAAAGTAACGCTTTCAACAGCCTTCAAAGCCATTGGCCTTATCTCGTCCATTTTGATAAACCAAGCGGAAATCAATTTGTAAACAAGGTCAGTTTTGCATCGCCAACAGAAAGGATAAGAGTGTTTATATTTGTGAGCATACAAAAGTTTGCCGTCCTTTTTCAATCTGTCTGCAACAAGTTCGGCTACCTCAGTTGTTTTCTTGCCAGCCAAAAAGCCGGTGTTGTCCAAAAGCACGCCCTGCTCATTTATTGGGCAAATTTCTTTCAGCCCAAGCGACTGTCCAAGTTCAAAGTCCTCTGCTCCGCAGCCTGGCGCAATATGAACAACGCAAGTTCCTTCTGTGTTGTCAACTTCATCCCAAGCAACAATTTTATGCACAAAATTTTGTTCTGGAAGTTCTGGGAAACAAGTTTCATATTCCAGCCCAACAAGGTCGCTTCCTTTGAATGTTTGCAAAATTTTAACCTCACTTTTAAGAACTTTCAAGCGGTCCTTTCCAAGAACGATGTTTTCGCCCTCAAAGTTAACTTTAACATATTCAAATTCTGGATTAACCGCAAGGGCAACGTTTGCAGTTAGTGTCCAAGGCGTTGTTGTCCACGCAACAATCTTAAAATCCTTCCCCTTAACAGGCAGTTTCACAAACACAGCAGTGTGTTCAACCTCATGATAAGAAGATGACATCTCATGCTCTGACAAACTTGTTCCGCATCTTGGGCACCAAGCCATTGGGCGATTTTTCTTGACAATCCAACCTTTCTCATCGCACTTTTTCAAAAAGTGCCAAATGGATGTTATGTTTTCGTCACTGTTTGTGTAATAAGAATTTTTCCAATCCATCCACTGCCCAATTCTTATGGACTGATTTGTGATTTCATTGCCAAAAAACTTCACCCTTTCCATGCACTTGTTAGTGAATTTGTCAATGCCATATTCCACAATTTCAGGTTTGCCATTAAGCCCAAGTTCTTTTTCAATGTTAACTTCAACCCACAGCCCTTGTGCGTCAAAACCGTTTTGATACTGACAATCTTTGCCTTTAAGAGCGTTGTAACGGATTGTCATATCCTTCAAAACTCTTCCCCAAATATGGTGCACGCCGGAACGATTGTTTGCTGTGATTGGCCCGTCCAAAAATCTGAAACGCGTGCCGCCCGCATTCTTTTTAACCAACTTTTCAAAGCAGTGGTTTTCCTCCCAGAATTTCAAAATGCCTTTTTCGAGTTCGACAAAATTTGGGACAGTTTGTTCTTTTTTCATAACTTTCTCCTTACATAAAAAATCCTTGAAAGTCACAAGAACCTTCAAGGGTTACCACTTGCTCCTTTCAGCGTGCCATCACACACCTGCCCAATAACGGTGGGCTTCCGACTTTCTTACTGTCTTTTTCAGAAAGTGGCTCGAAAAGTGATAATCTTAAAATCTTCATATTGCCTTTCAGCAAAACGGCAACTCTCTGCAAATCCAAAGTTAAGATGTTGTCTTTTCTCAAACGCCTTTATAGATGTTTTTATTATAAATCCACAAAAATTTTTTGTCAACAATAATCAATAATTTTCCAAAATCTTGTTCATTCGAATCACATCAGCGGCTGTCATAATGCCCAAAGGTTTTTCCTTTGCACCTCCGTTTTCGGTGACAAGAACTGCCAAAAGTTTTGAATTTTGATGGAAAAGCATAAGCGCCTCTTCAACTGTTATGTCGCGATTTGCAAAAGCATAATAATCGCTGTTTTCAAGTTTTGAAAGCATATCCTCAATTTTAACGCTATCCAAAAAAACATTTGGTTTGCCGCCCGCAATCAAATATTTGCCAAAAGAGTCCAAAATTTTCTGCCCGTTGGCAATTCCAATAATCTCATAATTTGAATTTCTAACAGGAATGTTGGAATATCCAGACGAGGCAATCATCATGATAACCTCGCGCATAGATTTTTCAGCGTCAACAAGCAAAACATCACGTCTTGCAATGGTTTCTAGCGCTCTTGGTGGAGTTGTGAGAAGTCTTTGAATTTTTTCAATTTTCTCAACAACATCAATATGAGGTTCAGCAATAACAAAATCGTCATTGCCATGAACAATGGCGTTTCTAAGCCTTCCATAGCCAATCAAATCGTCCTCATATTTCCTCACAGTGTAGTTGTAAGCCACAGCCTTCCTAATAGCCTCAGAAAAGCCCATGCTGCGATTGAAATTGTATCTTGTTTTGATTGCATAGTCAATATCATTAAACGCCGCCAAAAACCTCATTGCGTTTGACTTTTGAACAGTGTCAACAACATCGTTTTCATCTTTAAGTTCTTTCGTGTTTTTCATAAAACCTCGCATTCTTTTTTT
>CANRMV010000095.1 GCA_947631875.1 uncultured Clostridia bacterium | reverse complement strand
TTTTCTCACAAATTTTTAATTATGCTTTCCAAAAGTTGAGTGTCTGACAAAAGTTTTCCCGCTCCAAGAATTGTCACATTGTCAACATCTTCACTGATTTGGCAAGGATAATTTAGATGACTGTTTAAATAATCATCAAGCCCCTGCATTTTTGCCCCGCCGCCAACAATCAAAATTTTGTTGTTGATGATATCGGCAACAATTTCTGGTGGAAGAGTGTTTATGGTTGTGTCAATCGCTCTAACAATTTCACTGTAAAAAGGTTCAATCGCTTTTCTTAATTCAGACGAAAACACACAAACAGGTTTTGGAGTTTTTGTGTTTGCATCAACACCTGTTATTTCCATGTTTAAGGTGTCATTTTCATACAAACTGCCAACTTCATTTTTCAAAATTTCAGCGGTTGGAAGCCCAATAACAAGCCCCTGACTGTATGCCAAATAATTCACAATCGCGGCATCAATTCTCTTTCCTCCAATGCCAACAGTTGCCCCTTTGATTATGCTTGACATATTGATAACTGCAATATCAGTTGCCGTTCCGCCAATGTCAACAATCATATTCACTTTGCTGCTGTCAATGTTTCTGCCTTCGCCCACACAAGAACAAAGCACAGAAGGCACAAGCACAACATGCCCCAAATTTGCCCCTTCGCAAACATTCAAAATGTTTTCTTTTTCATGTGCAGTAAGTCCACAAGGCACAACAAAAATAGCCCTGTCCTCAAAACTTTTAAACCCAACTTTGCTTAAAAAATATTTAAGCAAAATTACAGAATATTCATAATTGGAGTTTTCGCCATAAGCACAAGGTGTGAAAATTTCCACATTTTCTTTTGTTTTTCCCACAAGTTTTTTTGCATCATTTCCCATTGCAATAACTTTGAAGCCATCGGCTGTTGGCTCAGCAGCAATAAGGCTTGGCTCTTTCAATGCAAGTCCTTCGCCTTTCACATAGATGCAAGTGTATCCACCACCCATTTCAATCGCATATTTTATTTTCCTCATATTTGCCTCCTAAATGACAAATTCTTTTGACAAAATTGTTGCTGTGTCGTCAACTGTTGTGTAGTTCAAAATTATTTTCTGCCCATCTTTCGTTGCATATAGCACATTTGCAAGGGCAAGTTTGTCTGTTGTTTTGTAAGTTGACGCGCCTATTTTAATTGAAACTATGTTGTTTCCTGCTTCCAAAACCGTTTCACCATTATGCATAAAATCGTCAACTAAGAAAACGCTGTCAACTCTGTTATCAATAAATTGTTCAAGTTTGCTTGTGTATTCTTTCCATTCTCTTGTTTCGCTGAAATAAAAACCGTTTTCGTTTCCTGAAATTTCCTCTTTATGCCACGACATGTCATACAAATCCACAACTTTCATCTCTTGCAACACTAAATTTTGATATAAATTTTCTTCGTCTTTTTGATAGGCATTCATCGCACTATCATAGAAATGACTGATGTTATACACAGGCAAATAAATTTGATATCTTATCAAAGTGGTTGGCTTAGATGAACTTTCTTCTTCCACATATCCTGCCGAAAGCCCAAAAACATTTCCACTTTTGTTGTAAACAACTCCGCTTGTGAAATCGATGGCACTTTCAACATTGAATAAATAACAATCTTTCATCACATAATCCACAACTTTTGACACGTTTGAAAAAGAAGTGTATTTTGGCACAACCGCCTTTGTGTTGTCAAACAAATCGCCTTTTCGAACTTTTTTGCTTGCGTCTGGCGCGGAAATAACAAACAAATTGTCACAATGTTGCATATCACTTTCTTGCGCAATTTCAACATAAGGAATTTTTATGCTCCCGCTCTTGCCTTCTTTATTCTTGCATTTAATCAAAGCCAAATTGTAGTTCATATCGCCATAAACAAAATCTCCGGCAAAAATTCCGTTGCTTGTGGTCACTGTGATTGGTGAGTCTTGTTTAATGTATCGAAGTTGGTCATAAAGTGTCACAATCACTCCGTCTTCTTTGATATTCACGCCCACAATCGTGACAGAGGAAACTTCGTTGGTTTCTGGGTCCTGCGTTTCAAATTCCAATTTCACGGTTGTGTCACTATACATCTCCGCTATGGCATCATCCGAATTAAAAGGCCAAATTTTCAATTTTAAGGAAATATTATTTGGAGAAATATAGTAAAAATAGATGACAACGAACATATAAATCACAGCAAGAGAAAGGATTATACTGAAAATAATCCAAAATACCTTCATGCTTGTTGACATCGGCTTACTTCTTCCCATTTACTTTCCTTTTTAATAAAAATCTTCCCAAAATTAGTTTGAGAATGATTTTTAAAGTTATTATATTATTTGCAAACTCTTTTTAAATGTCTTTCTAAAATCATCCGACACTTTCATGCTTTGAATAATTTCAAATGATGGGTCAGCGTTCACAACCGTTTTCATGATGATTGAGTCACCCAAAATATCGCACACAATGTCATTTATAACATTTTTGCGTGAAGCGTTGAGGTTAACCGCCAAACTTACAAGCACGCCAAGTTTTCTAACAGCGTCAACATCTTCATCTGTTAACACTTCTTTGTATTTCATAACCTCAGCCAAATTGAAGTTGTCAAGTTTTTGACAAGAGCAAGCAAGTGCTGCAAGCAAAATATCTTTTTGTGATGCCCCAGCAATATTTGAATTTAAAACTGTGTAAAAGGCGTGTTTTGCGCTGTCTTTAAAATTTATAAATTTCCCGCAATCATACATATATGCGGCAATTTTAAGAGGTTTAACATAAACTCTTGGAAGTTTATGCACAACTTTAAGTTGTTTGAAAAGCAAAATTGCCATTTCATACACTTGATTGTTGATTGCCAAGCCTTCTTTTTTAAATTCATAATAACTTTCAAGGCTGTTTTGAAGAAGGTCAGAATATTTTTCATTTGCTGTTCCAACCAAATTTGAAAGCACAACTCCCTCAAAAGGTTCTGCTGTGGAAACTGTCATGTTTTCCACTTTCAGCATTTCAAAAAGTGCCGAAATTATTGCTAAGCCGCCGTTTATGCTTTGTGCACCATAAGGCCCAATCCCCTTGATTTTGCTGATTTTTTGAGGGTCAAGCGTTTTAACAAATTCAACCACTTTGCCGGTGTTTTCATTTGAAAGTTCATAGTTGTTGTCGATGTCGATAGGATATCTTGTAAGTTTTTTTGCTATTCTTGAAATGTCCACAAAAGTTGAGCCGCACCCAATGACAACATCTTCTTCAAAACTCTTCACAAGTGATGCTTTTTTAAGGTCCTTCTTCACAGTTTGCACCATCTCTTCAAAACTCATGCCAGAAGAGGACAAATTGCTGTAACCATAAGGCAAAGAGTTATACTCCACAACATTTCTTCGGTTAAACTTCAAAAAGTAAGTGTTAAAACTTTCAATGTCAACAATATATCCCTTTGATGCATCAATTTTTGCCATGCAAGAAAGATAAACATTCTTAACAAGTTCATCATCACTCACAATAAGGAAATTCATTCCTGTGTTTGTGTATATCTCATCAAGAAAACCACGATAGTTGCGTGCCTTAACCAAAATGTTGGAAGCAAAAGCAATCATCTTTTCAACTTTAAAGGTTTCAATGGTGAAACGATAGATGTTTAAAATCTTCAAAATATCCGATTTGGTTTTTGGCGAAAACAAACAATCTTTCACAATTTCGTTTGTGATGTCTTTTTGATTTTCAACCTCTTCCAAAACCCTGTATCTTCCGTTTCGACTTTGAATAATTTGAAGTTTAACTTTCTTTTCGTCAAACTGAATAAAAGCAATGTTTTCCATGCTGCCTCCTTATGCATCCAAATCAATGGCACTCACTGGGCAAGACGCCTGGCAAGCCCCACAATGAATGCATTTTGTTTTGTCAATTTCCGCTTTGCCGTCTTTGCCAAAAGAAATTGCGCCAACTGGGCAAATAGCCACGCAAGTTCCACAACTGATACATTTATTTTTATCAACCATAATACACCTCGTTAAGATGTATTAAATATAACACAAAAATAAGAATTTGTCCACTATTTTTTGAATACTTTTATAAATTCTCCCACAGCGAGGGCACATAAAAAGCCTCCAAAAGCCTTTTTTAGCACCGCAGAAGGCAAAAAAGACATGCAAATTGCCCCTAACGCCGAAAAAATTACACCAAAAAAGATAATCCAAAAAAGATTTTTTGTGACAATAAATCCGTTTTTGTAATGAATGTATAGTGAAAAAATTGCCATAATCAAAAAACTGAGCAAATTTATCCCCTGTGAAAGTTTTTGGTCAAAGTTCAAAAATATGGTCAAAATTGGAATAAGCAGAGTTCCGCCACCCATTCCAAGACCGCCAAAAATGCCCGAAATAAAACCTGCCAAAATATAGAAAAAATAAGTCACAATTCTCCTCCTAGAACAAAAGCCTAATTCCGCCTAAAAGCATGACGAAAACAAAGATTATCCTAACCACTTTTGAAGGCAAAAATTTAAGCAAAAAACTGCCCAAAATTCCACCCAAAATCACGCCCGCTCCAAC
>CANRMV010000094.1 GCA_947631875.1 uncultured Clostridia bacterium | reverse complement strand
AAATTCCAAACGATTTGACAAAAAAATCTAAAATTTTTAAAAAATATTTTTAAATTATTTTTTTATATTTTTTCAAACCTATTTTTCTTCCGTATTTTAGGCACATGTAGATTTTTCGAAATTTTTTAATATTTTTTATTCAATAAATAAATCTTAATAATTTTTTGCCAAAAATTTTATAAACACTGCCTTATTAAACTTAAAATACGGTCTTGAATGGTGTACTTGTTCACATTCCTTAAAAGCAATCATCTAAATTTGCTTAGACAGAATGATGCAGCCCGCAACCTATGATGACAAGGAGAAAATGCTTGCTTGCAAGGGCATTTTCGACGCAGTCATCTGGGTTCGAATGTGTGCGGATGCACACTCGATTGCGTTGCAATCGCCCGTCGGGACAAAAAAAGAGCATGACAAGCATGCTCTTTTTTTTGGTGACCCCGACGGGATTCGAACCCATGATACCGCCGTGAAAGGGCGGTGTCTTAACCGCTTGACCACGGGGCCAAAAATTTGACACGATGTAAGTATAATATAAACTCAAAGCCGATGTCAAGTATTTTTTCAAAAAATTTGACATGATTTTTGAAAAGATGATAATATTTTCATATGAAAAAATCAAGTGTGTTACCCATTGTGGAACATAAACTCAAAAATTTCTGGAACAAGATTGTTTACATGATGTTTCCCGATGACATCAAATGTATCTTTTGTGGGCGCGATGTTCCAAACTTTTATGATAAACCATATTGTGAAGATTGCGAAAAGACTTTGCCTTTCAACAATGGGCATAGGTGCAAAATATGTGATATGCCAAGCGAAAGTGATGTTTGTGATTTTTGTAAAAAAGAGCCAAAATATTTTAAGCGCGCGTTCTGCCCTTTTATATATGAAAAACAAGTGAAAAATCTGGTGCTTGCGTTTAAGGAAAGCAACAAAAGATATTTGGCAAAAGGTTTTGCCGTTTTGATTGCAAAACGAATTTTGGAAAGCGGAGTTAAGATTGACAAAATTACATACATTCCAATGACAGAGAAGAAGCAAAAGAAAAGAGGTTTCAATCAAGCAAAACTTTTGGCTGACGAAGTTGGCAAAATATTAAACAAACCCGTGCTTTGCCTTTTCAAGAAAGAAAAAGATATGACCGAGCAAAAATTTTTAAATTACAAAGACAGAAAGGCAGCCATAGTTGGCACATACAGTGTGAAAGAAGTTCGCTTAAAGAAAGAGGAAAACATTTTGATTGTGGATGACATTATAACAACCACTGCAACAATCAACTATTGTGCCGGCTTAATATATCCACAAGTTAGCAATATATATGTTTGTGGCGTAGCAAGAACACAATACACCGAAAAAACTTCCCACTAATCACCCTTTGTCCCTTTTTCATTTGCTTTAATTTGCACTTTCAAAACATCCGAGCGCTTTATTGAATACTTGGAGAATATTATTATTGCCAAAGTGAGTGCAATCGCGCTGCCAAAAAACACAATTTCGCCAAGCCCCGTTTGAACGGCAAGCGCCTGCACAGGATTTGAACTGTCAAATTTGATTAAATCCAAAAGCAATCCAATAAAAAGAAGGGCAATCGAGTTTGAGAAATTGTAAGTGAAGGTGTAGTAGCCCGTGTATCTGCCCGCATTATTCACCCCCGTTTTGTATTGTTCCATTGTGACAACATCGGCATACATTGAATGTGGCAGTGAATACAAAGCGCCCGAGCCAAAGCCGCAAATAAAAAGGCAAGGAAGGACAAAGCAAAAAATTCTGTCGCTTGTGGTGTAAAGCCTAAAAAGGAATGTTATGCTTGCCATAGCAATGCCAAACAGCATCAAACTCAAAGCAAAAATAAGAGTTTGTTTTTTGTCATATTTTTTAACAACATTTATCCACAAAACTTGCGAGATGATTGCTCCGCCAAAAAAGCAAATCATAAGCGAAGAAATTTGCACGCTTGAAAAATGATAGCAAAAGGTGAACAAATGCATGCCAACAGAAGTTATAAAAACGGAAGCAATTAAAGAAACGGAATAGCCAAGCATAACCGTTCTGAAATCATCCTTTTTAAAAGTTTCCACATAGCCCGTGATGATTTTCAAAAGCCCCTGTTTATGTGAATTTTTAGTTAAAGATTGGTTATTTTTTGCGTTTTTGTCACTTTTTTTCGATTTTTTTGCACTTTTTTCGTCAATTTTTGCAGTTTTTTGATTTTCTTCGTCAATCGCATCATAATATTTCGGCATGGCTCTAACTCGCCTTATTGTCCCCAAAATTGTTATAAGTCCGCACACAATAACCAGCGCCGAATTGACATAGGAAATGTTTATATATCCCGCCCTGTCAAATTGCCCCTGTCCGCCAGGCATAAAAACAGACATCAAAATGCTTGGCAAAATCAGCCCGCAAATGTAGAACACAGTTTTAAAACCTTGCATCTTTGTTTGGTCGGTGTAATCGGGAGCAATGTCAATGCAAAGTGCCGCATAAGGTGTTGCAAAAAAAGTGTTGAAGGTTTCTTGCAAAATTAAAAATCCAAACAACCACAACGCCATAACAAATTGGTTGGACACACTTGGGCAAAGCCACAGCAAGATGTTATTCAATGCCAAAGTGAAGCACGCAAAAAGCATATGCCCCAACCGCCTGCCAAAAATTTTGCTTTTGGTGCGGTCGGAAAGATAGCCAACAAGCGGGTCGGAAAGTCCGTCCCAAAGCGAGGTTATTGCAATGGTTGCCCCCACCAAAAGGCCGGAAAGTCCAAGCACGCTTGTCCCAAAAAACATGATAAAACTGCTGACGGTTTGTCCCATTGAGCCATAGCCCAAATTGCCCAAGCCATAAGACAGTTTTGTCCAAAATCCCAACTTGTTGTTTTTCTTCACTTGGTATTTTATGCACGCACGCCCTCACAAAATGCAAATAGAAAAAAAATAAAACCACTGTTTTAAAGTGGTTTTTCAAAAATTTTAAATCATTTTTCTTGTCTTTATTCTGCTTATTTTTCCTCTTGTGGCTTTTCTTCCTGATTGTTAAATTCTTCTTCAAGTTCTTTCTTGGATTTTTTCTTTTTCCTCTCTTTTAGAACACCTTGTGCCGCCTCTTCCTCACTTACTTCATAAGGTTTCACAACAAAGGTTTCTGCAATTTCAAATCTGTTTCTTCTAACATAAAACAATTCCTTACAATAGGTGTCAATAACATCCAAAATTTCTACTTTTTCTTTTTTATAGTTTTCGTCATCCTCCAAATCAATGGAAAAATTGCGCTTGGTGGCCTTTTTGCCTGTTCTAAGGTCCTTCATCTTTAAATTTTCAAAAGTCATCTCAGCAGAATAACCCGTTCCGCTAACCAATTTGTAACGGTTTCCTGTTATATCGATCCTTATATATGGAACGCAGTGTTTCACAACCTCCACAAGGTCGATTGTGAACAAATTGATGAAAATTCGATTTATTTCATTTGCAATTTCTTCTGGAAAATCTTGTGGATCATCACCCTTTAAACATTCCCCCAAAAAAGATTTCTTTTCGCGGTTTTCAAGGTTTTCCATGCCACTGATTCTCACAAGCGAAAAGTAGGTGCGTGACGGAGTTATCTTTTTCCTTAAAAGAAGTCCTGCGCCAGAAAGCAGTTTTCTTTCAGTGTCGTAATAAATTTCTGAGTCCTTAATTTTTCCTTCGCTAATAATATTGTAAAAACCAAGCCTTTGAGAAAGTTTTGAAAGGGTCATCCTTTCATTGTCGATAATAATGTCATAGTTTCTTCTATTTGAAATGTATCTGCTTGGCTCGCCTTTATCACCGATAAACATAATTTTCTCCTATAATTATTCTAAACAAAAAAATAAAAAAAAGCAAATGTTTAAACACATTTTTTATGGCAATATTTAAGTTTGTCAAAAGGAGAAAAACAATGAATTTTAATGAAAGCGTAACAAAAACAAATTTGGCAAGGTCTTTTGCCGCCGAATGTCAGGCAGGAGCGAGATATCAGTTTATGTCCAAACTTGCCATTCAAAACTCACAAAAGTTTATTTCCGACACCCTCAAAACTTTGGCGAAAAACGAAATGGCACACGCAAAAGTGTTCTATGACCACATTTTGCAGTTGAGCGGTGGGAATGTTAAAAACATCTCGATTGAAGCGGGCTATCCCTTTGAAGAGCCAGAACTTAAAAACAGTTTGCGGGAAGAGAGCAAAATTGAACTTTCTGAGGCGGAAAACATATATCCAAGTTTTGCGCGCATAGCCAAAGACGAGGGCTTTGATGAAGTGGCAAAATCTTTTGATTTCGTAGCGAAAGTGGAGGCAACACATCATCAAATTTTGGAATATCTTTCCACCCTTTTTAACGCAGGCAAAATGTATAAAAGAAAGGATGCCACCGAATGGAAATGTTCAAATTGTGGGCACACAGAAATAGCGAAAGAGGCCTGGAAAGAATGCCCTCTCTGCCAAATGCCACAAGGTTTTGTGATAATTGATTTTGAACATGAGTTTGAGCACAAACATTCATAAAAATTTATGCAATAAAAAACAGGCGATGCCTGCTTTTTTATTTCAAAAAAATAAACC
>CANRMV010000093.1 GCA_947631875.1 uncultured Clostridia bacterium | reverse complement strand
AGGGCCTTGGTCTCCTGTGGCCCCGGTCGGTCCTGCAGGGCCTATTTCTCCCTGCAAACCTTGTGGGCCAGTAGGGCCCAGCTCGCCAGTTGCACCCGCTTCACCTTGAATGCCTTGTGGACCAGTTGGGCCGGTTGCGCCGGTTGGGCCGATAGGACCTGTTGCGCCGGTTGGACCAAGAACGCTAAGCCCAATTGGACCTGTTGGGCCTGTTGCTCCTGTAACGCCGGTTGGACCAATAGGGCCTTGTGGGCCAGTTGGACCAGTTGGGCCTGTTCTTCCAACAGGGCCGATTGGACCCTGAGGGCCAGTGTATCTTACTGTAATATTTGGTGTTTGATTATAAGGGTTGTTACACCCGCAATTCCAATTAAACATTATTTCCTCCTTAAAGTAATGTCCAAAATCAGTATATGAGAAAAAGTGTTTTGTGTGAAAAACAAAAATCTGTCAAGCCGCAACATAAAAAAAGAAAAATCACAAAAAAATAAAAAAAATAAGAAAAAATAAAAAATTTCGCAAAAAATAATTAAAATATACAAAAAATATGCAAAAACCACAAAAATCCCTAAAATACGAACGAAAAAATACAAAAAAACGCAAATAAATTGCGTTTTTTAATTAAAAATCAAATTTTTTAATATTTTTTGTTTAATTTTTTGAATATTTTTTTATTCCTCTGTTGGAGTTGTTTTTGTCTTTCTTTGAGCCTTCTCTTTTTCTTTTTGCGCTTCAAGTTCTGCTTTTGGCACAATTCTGCGAAGGTCAATTCTGCCCTTTTCGTCAATCTTAATTACTTCAACTTCAACACTGTCGCCAATCTTAACAACATCTTCAACTTTGTTAACATGTTTGTTTGAAAGTTTTGAAATGTGTATCATTCCTTCTCTTCCGGCGCCAAGATCAACAAACGCACCAAAGTTCATAATTCTTGAAACTTTTCCATCATACACATCGCCAACCTCAGGAACTTCCACAATGCCAGCAATAATATCTCTTGCCTTTTCGCACATTGCCAAATCTTGGCCGGCAATGAACACAGAGCCGTCATCATCAATATCAATCTTAGCGCCTGTTTGGTCAATGATTTTGTTGATTGTTTTCCCGCCAGAGCCGATGACATCTTTGATGAAATCTGGATTGATTTGCATTGTGATTATCTTTGGAGCATATTGAGATATTTGTGGTCTTGGCTTGTCTATGCAAGCAAGAAGTTTTTGCATGATGAACAACCTTCCAATTCTTGCTCTCTCAAGTGCCTCAGTGAGAATTGCTCTGTCAATGCCCTTAATTTTGATGTCCATTTGAATTGCAGTTACACCTTTTTCAGTTCCTGTAACTTTGAAATCCATGTCTCCCAAGAAATCTTCAAGGCCTTGAATATCTGAAAGCACTGCAACTTTGTTTGTTTTTTCGTCTTTGATAAGCCCCATAGCAATTCCGGAAACAGGTGCAGAAATTGGCACGCCTCCGTCCATAAGTGCAAGAGTTGAGCCGCAAACGCTTGCCATTGAAGAAGAGCCATTTGAGGACAAAACTTCGCTCACAATTCTGAGTGCATAAGGGAACACATCTTCATTTGGAACAACAGGCTCCAATGCTCTTTCAGCAAGAGCGCCATGTCCAATTTCTCTTCTGCCGGTGCTTTTAATCATTTTTGCCTCGCCCGTTGCATAAGGTGGCATATTGTAATGGTGAACGTAACGATTCACTTCTTCATCATCAAGGCCTTCAAGTTTTTGAACATCGCTAACTGTTCCAAGTGTGAGTGCTGAAAGAACTTGTGTTGCGCCTCTTGTGAACACAGCCGAACCATGAACTCTTGGAAGAAGTCCAACCTCGCACCAAATAGGACGAATTTCGTCAAGTTTTCTTCCGTCAGGACGAACACCTTCGTTCAAAATTCTTGCACGAACTTTTTCCTTCTTAATTTTATAAAGCACATCGCTGATTTCTCTTTCTTTTTCTGGGAAGATTTCTGCAAAATGCTCCAAAATTTGTGCTTTTGCCTCTTCTTCGCGCTCTTCTCTTTCCTTTCTAACAAAAGTGTCAAGAACATGGTCATAAAGTTTGTCGGCATAAACTCTAACTTCTTTCTCCAAATCCTCAGGGATTGTGTAATAAACAATCTTTGGATTTACAGGTTGTCCAATCTCTGCCTTGATTTTTTTAAGTTCTTTAACAATCTTTTTGATTTCTTCATGAGCAACCATAATTCCGTTGAGGAAAATGTCCTCTGGAACTTCTTTTGCCCCGCCTTCAATCATAAGAACAGCCTCTTCCGTTCCGCTGACTGTGAGCGAAAGTTCACTCTTTTCTCTTTCTTCGGCATTTGGATTGATTATAAATTTTCCGTCAACAAGCCCAACTGCAACACTTCCTGTTGGCCCAAGAAATGGGATGTCAGAAATTGAAAGTGCAAACGAAGAGCCAAGCATAGCAAGTGGCTCTGGGCTAACGTCTGGGTCTATTGAAAGTGCTGTTGCCACAACAACCACATCATTAAAGAACCCTTTTGGGAAAAGAGGACGAAGAGGTCTGTCAATCAAACGAGAAACCAAAATCGCCTTGTCAGAAGGTTTTCCCTCACGTTTTTTAAAACCGCCAGGAATTTTCCCAACAGAATACATTTTTTCTTGATACTCAACGGACAATGGGAAGAAATCTTGCCCTTCCTTTGCTTGTTCGCTCATAGTAACATTCACCATAACAATGGTGTCGCCCTGTCTTACAAGACAAGAGCCATTTGACTGTCCACAAAGTTTTCCTGTTTCAAAAATAACATCTTTGCCAGCCACATTAATCACATACTTTTTTGCTTCCATAATAACTCCTAATAAAATTCCAAAATTATTTTAACACACAAACTTTCATTTTCAAAGCGAAAATAAATTATTGCAAAAAAAGAGAGGTAGAAAAATCAAACCTCCCTTCTTTATTATTTAACTTCTCTAATGTTTAACTCTTTGATAAGTTTTCTGTAAGCCTCAATATCTCTGTCTTTAAGGTATTGCAAGAAACCTTTTCTTTTTCCGACAAGCATCATAAGCCCGCGACGAGAATGGTTGTCCATCTTGTTCTTTTTAAGATGTTCTGTTAAATGGTTGATTCTTTCAGTAAGAAGAGCCACTTGAACTTGAACAGAGCCCGTGTCGTTTTCGGATTGCTTAAATTTTGAGATAATTTCGCTCTTAACTTGTTTGTCCATACTCCCTCCAAAAATTTTTTTAACACCAAAAGCAAAGCAAAGGGCTTGAAGGAAACCGCAAAACTGTGCCTAAGGTTTATCGACTTTGCAAGTATAACACACCGACAAAAAAAAGTAAAGTGTTTTAGCAAAATTTTTAATTCCAATAAAAGACAATTAAAAATTTTTGTAAACAATTGTTTACTTTTAAGTTTTTTTTATTTGCAAACTGTATAATTGCTTTGTGTACACATAAAAGGAGTTAAAAATGAAACAAAAAATAACATTTGAGGATGTAATAAACACGGAGTTAATTAAAAAATACATGAAAGATAATAATCTTTCTAAAAGAGAATTTGCAAGAAAATGCAATCTAAATGTTTGGAATTTAGATGCAGTTTTGCAAGGAAGGAACTGCCGCGTTGTTTATTTTACTAAGATTGCAAAAGCAATGGATGTTCAACTTCACAATTTGTTTTTGCAAAAAATAATCAATAGTTGATTTTCTTTTGAGTACTTTTCTTTTCTCCAAAAGAAAAGTATCAGAAGAAATTCTTTTTCTTTTCAATCATTTCGTCAATGCGTGAGATGTAATCCTCAATAAATTTGCAGTTTGGCAAGCGCTCTATTCGGTTTTCAGTGGTGAAAACGCGCTTTGATATTGCCCCCGCACCAAGTGCAATCACAGAAGAGGTGTCCTCCATGCTGTCTATGTTGAACACGCACACATTTGCATCTCTAAAATAGCCCACATTTTCAAGCCCGCCCATTTGGTGCTTTTGCCTGTATATATAATATGGATGATAGCCATTTTCCAAAAGGTTTTTTTCAGCATAGTCCACCATTTTCACAATGTCCACTTCAAATTTCACCTCCTCGCCCCTTATTTGTGATGCATTTTTCACAGACAAAGTGTGAACGGTTATGTTTTCGGGATAAAGTTCCAAAAGCGTGCTTATTGTTCTTTTAAAAATGCCAAATCGCTCACCCGTCAGCCCAGCAATGATGTCCATATTCACAACAAAGCCAAATTCAAGCGCAAGTTTGTAACTTTCAAAAACTTGTGCATTTGTGGTTTTTCTGCCAATTCTTTTCAGCGTGCTTTCGCAAAAGGTTTGTGGATTGATGCAAATCCTTGTTACGCCATATTTTTTAAGCACTTCAAATTTTTCTCTGGTTATCGTGTCCGCTCTGCCGCATTCAACGGTGAATTCGCTGACGGGATAGTTCAAATTGGACAAAAGCCTGTCAAGTTGCTGAGCCGTCAATATGGTTGGCGTGCCGCCTCCAATGTATATTGTGCGAACAATATAGCAGTTTTCGTGGATGATTTTTTTAACTGCCTCAACTTCCTTTAAAAGACAAGCCAAATATTCTTCCATTTTGTTTGAAACTTTGGAATATTCGCTTGAAATAAAAGAGC
>CANRMV010000092.1 GCA_947631875.1 uncultured Clostridia bacterium | reverse complement strand
TAATTTTGGCTGGCCTTGATTGTTGCTTTCACATAATATGTCCCAGCGTCCTGTGGAGTTGTTAAAGAAAAGTTGCCATTTCTTGAAATGCTATAAGTAAACTCAACTTCCGCATCTTCAATTTGGTTTGAAATCACCGCCTGTTTTGCACTTTCGCCATATGTCCAATCTGCCAAACTCACCGCAAAATTTTCTCTGTTTGCTCTTAAAATTTGGAAAGTTTTTGTTATATTTCCGTTAAAATTGCCCAAAAAATTGATTTCAATTTCAATAATTCCCGCATTTGTGTGATCCGCCGGATATGTCACAGAAAAGTCCTCACCAATTTGCAAAGGTTTTCCTTTCCAAAAAATTTGCACAGACACAGTTTTTGGATTTCCGTCAAACACAACATTTTCAAGCCCCTCAAACTGCAAATCCAACTCTTGGACAGAACATGGATTTATTGTGAAATCAAAGGTCTTTTCTCCTATGGAAAGCCTATTTTTCTCATAAATGTGTATTTTTGCTGTGCCAATGTTTGTGTTCTGCAAATATTCAAAATTGAAATAAATTTTGTTGATTTCTTTTCCGCCAACAAAAATTTTGAAATTTGGGCAAATTTCACTGCCGGTATATGAAAATTCATTTCCGTTCAAATATTGTATTTCTGCGCCTGATAAATCCACTTTCTCATCATTTTCAAACAAAGCAACAAAAACGCAATCTTTTTTAATTTCACATTCCTCCTCAGCAAGTAAAAACACATCATCTGACTGCCACGCAACAAACTGCTCTTCATCAAGTTTTGGTGCTTTTACAGTGTCACCATATCTTTTAAAACCTCTTTCTTTCACCTCGTTTTTTGCATAAAATTTATATTCAAAATAGCCATCATACACTGCCGAGAGTTCCATTTCCTCTTCAACAAAAATTGTTGAGCCAGAAACATAGGCCGTGTCCTGTCCTTTGTATGAAACCACAGCATATCCCTCATCGTCAAAGCGAGGCAAATAAAAACGTTCGTTTTCTGCAAAAAACAACTTTTTTTCGCCGCTTTTTTGATATAAAAGCAGCAAAATTTTGTTTTTTATCTCGATATCAAATTCAAGGTCACCCTCCAAAGTGAGTTTGTCATCGGTGAAATACGTTTTTTTCGTTTGCTTTTCAACATATTTCACATATTGATTTTCTGGCAAATTATAATTTTTCTCACTTCCAAAAACAAAATTTTCGTCTGTAAGTTCAACTTCAAAAGGTTCGGCATTTTGATAAAATTTTAAGTTGTATTTTTTCTGTTTTACAACAATTTGCCCGTCAACAAATGCCGCCATATATCCTTGTTTTTTTATTTTAATAAACCCCAAATCGTCGGCGGAAAAATTGCCATTCAAAACCTTTTCGCCATTAAAATCACCAAAATCCAAAGAAATTTCTGTTTTTTGATTGAAAATTTGTAAATTTTGGATATTTTCAACATAAACATTGGCGTCCTCAATTTGCTCAAAAGTGCAGTTGTTTATGTCCAATTTTTGAGGGCTTTTGACAACCGCCGCGCCATTAACATTTTTACAATTTTTGAAAGTGCAATTTGTCAGTTGAATGTCAACACCTGAAAGCCCATACACTGCGGCTGCAAGATGCCCATACGTTCTGAGATTTTGCAAAATCACATTTTCAGCAGCAAATTTTCCACCCGAAAGATAAATTACAGGGTTTGCCGTTTGATCCAATTTGCCGTCAATTATGATTTTTGCCTTTTCGCTGCCAATTATTTTCAAATTTCCACTCGATTGCAAATGCGTTTTGTTTGCGAAAATATATATGTCATTCGTCACAGACTCGTCCACTTGCAAAGTTAAATCGCCAGTAAATTGGAAATTTGCAAGGTCACAGTCGCCAAGAAGATAAACAATATCCCCTTTTGTTGCGTGAGTCATGGCAGTTAAAAGAGATGAATAATATTGGTCACCAACTTTTGCTACATTTGCACCTTCACCTGTTGCACTTGAACACTCATCGCTGGCTCGACTTGCTTGAA
The DNA here is from genome assembly GCA_947631875.1 of uncultured Clostridia bacterium. Lineage (GTDB taxonomy): Bacteria > Bacillota > Clostridia > Christensenellales > UBA1242 > Caccovivens. The sequence goes on along the minus strand of CANRMV010000092.1, from coordinate 2,594 downwards.
AATATCTGTTCACAGCAATCACTTTGTAAGTTGGAGTTGTCAAATAGGTGTTTGTGTCAACAAAAGATGAGGTGTATGTGAAGCCTGCCACTTTCCAATTTTGCCCCTCTGTTTTTGATAAAATTTCATAGCCCAAATGACTGTCACTTTTGTTGTTTGAAATTGTGAGCGTTCGCCCCTGCGAAGAAGTTGTCAGCTTCGTGATGGTTGGCTTACCATTTGAATATGATTTTTCTTCTTCCGACACATCCAAATGGTTTCTGGTGAAATCATACTGCAAATCATCAACATACCAAAAATGGTCATAAACTTTTGAGATTTTTTTCTGTTCTATGGCTTGCTGCATCAGTTCTTGAAAGCGCTGCGAAGATTTTTCATATGTAAACCGGCTGTTCCAATTTGTGTAACTCTTGCCATAATAAAAGCCCCAGCGCTCGTAATAATCGCACAAATCCACGCCCGTTGCAAGAGATGAATAATAAACATAAAGTTCGGTTGTATTCAGCCCACTTTCCAATGTCCCGCGAAAATAATTGTTGAATTTAGCCCAAAAATTTGGAAAATTTGCCTCCAAATCCCACCAAATCATGTAACTATGGTCATAATCGTTTGGATAAGCATCCTTCCTATACATAATTTGCCCATCATCATAGGCTTTGTAGTCTAGTTTATAATCGTTGGACAATGCCGTTAAAGTTTTCTTAAAGGGCTGATATTGTTCGTTGTGCGGCATGCCCAAAACTTTAACAAAGGCAATCGCCGCACTGAAATTGTTTGTCGTTTCATTTATTTTTCGAGGTTCATTGTCAAGTGCGTGCCCAAGCTCATGTCCAATTCCAAAAATAAGATGGTCGCTCATCTCATGAAAACTGAGCGGATTTCTTGCATTATAAAAATTTGCAAACCAATAATTTTCATAGTAGTAACCAATATGATAGGTGTAGGAATACGCGCCCGAATTTGGATAAACTGTCATATATCTAAAATTGATTTTCACATAGTCATTTTTCTTGTTGTATGGCATGCCCAAATCTGAACTTTCACTCACGGGAATGCCATTAAACTCAAATATTGTGTTCATGTAATCGCCCCACAAAACCAAATTTTCGTTTGGGGAAATAACATCTTGTTTAACATACACATCATAGAGTGACGAAGAGGTTGTTGTTATTATTGCGTGATCCGTTTCAAGATCTGCCATATCAAGCATATTTTTTGGATTGGCAACGCGCCGCGTTTCATATTCTTTCAACGCCTCCAAAAATTGATTTTCATCCCAATTCTTTTTGAAAATTGGATAAAAGCCACCGCCTTCAATGTAAACATCAACTCTGCCCTGATCCTCTTCATAAGGATTGCAAAGATAAATTGCCCCGCCCCTCACTTCACTATCGGCAATCATGGATGACCTTGAAACAAAATCTGTGAATTTAATTTCATTCATTCCAACTTTCAGTTGATGCCTGTCATACCACTGCGACAAAGGATAATAGCCATGATTTTGTGTGAGTATTATAGAAGGAAGTTTTGTTTCATCCTCCGCTTGCACAAACACTTTAATCATGTCCCCTGTCATGCCATATATTCCTGTTAAAATCAATTCGCTTGCAGGCCAAATACATTTTAAAACAGAAGTTGAATATTTTGCAACATCACCCGCTTGGTCAATTTTGTTTTGAGTGGTGAATGCTGTTGAAAATTCCCTTTGCGAAGAAAATTTAACCTCACCTTTAACCACTTCAACTGCCCGCTGATATGTTTTTTCGTCAAGTTGATTTTGCATAGCCTCAATTATTTCAAGGCTGTTATATTCATCCTTTAATTTTGTTTGCGTGTAATCTTCAAAAATTTGTTCTGCGCCAATTTCAGCATTTGTCAGCGCAAAGGTTTCTTGTTTAGGCGTGCAAAAAAGAAACAGCCCTCCCAAAAGTGCGCAAAGGCAAATAAGAGAAAAAACAACCAAACCAAATTTGTGTTTTTTACAATTCATATAAATAGTATAACACATATTGTCCAAAACAAATAACAAAAATCAATAAAAAAATAAACCCTCCCTTTGCAGAGAAGGTTTATTTTTTATCTAAGCAATCTTATACACAACAATTTGTGTTGAGCCTGCTGTTGAAGAAGTTGTGATTGCATTTGTTGAAGAGTTCACCAAAGTTAACACCTGCCCAGCAGTTGCAGCAACCAAAGCAAAGCCAGAAACTTCATTTTCAGTGCTTGCAGTTATCTCAGCAACAGAGGAACTGTTTCCAACTGTCGACTGTCCAAGTTGCAAATCAAATTCAAACACTTGGTTTCCGCCCGCATATTGCGAAGTCACTTTCCAAAGCACAAGATATGTGCCATCCAAAGCGAGCGTGATTTCGCCAGTGCCGGTGTCGGCAGTGATGTTTTCATTTTCCACAACAGTGCCAAAAATGATTGGGTCATCTGGTTGAACTTCCGTTCCAGAACCGTCCGTTGCCTCCAAAAAAGCACTTACAATTTCTGGGGTTGCTCCCGTTGGACCTTGTGGACCAACAGGGCCTTGAATGCCTTGTGGGCCAGTTGGACCAATAGGGCCTTGAATACCTTGAATGCCTTGTGGA
>CANRMV010000091.1 GCA_947631875.1 uncultured Clostridia bacterium | reverse complement strand
AAATTTCCTTTGTTTCATAGGCGATGTAAATGGTTGTTGTCACACCGCTTGGAAGTGTTGCTTCGGTTGAGCCATTGCCTTTTGTGCTGTCGTTGAGGTTGAGTGTAACAGCAATCTTCTTTGGTGTCCAACTTGCCACATAGGCTTTTGAACCCAGACTTCCAATTTCAATATTATTAACAGGTGCTGCATTTTCTGCCGCAGAAACAGTGATAAGGGTGTCGGAAGCATAAACCTTACCTGATTTCGTTGTTAAAGTTACATCTGCACCTGCGCCAAAGACAATGTAAACAACACAATCTTCGTCAGTTGGAGCAGTTACTGTTGCTCCTGTTGCAGATGTTTTGTAAACGCCGACACGAGTGAAGAACACCCAAGTGATAGCAGAGGTTTGTTGATTGGTTATATTGATGCTGTATTCAACACCTTTTCTAACCAAAATTGGCTCCAAGAATTTTTCGTTTTCGCCACTTGCAAAGCCAGACGCGGAAACTGTGCCGATGTAACTGCGGTTGAACACAAAACTCTCTGCCCAACCATTGAAATTGTAGCCCTCTCTTGTTGTGGTTGCAAGAGTTTTGTTGGTTTCACGAGTGTAGTGGTCTGGATTTGGAGAGAATGCCATGCCATTGTTTACATCATAATCAATGTCATAAGTTGCAAGTTCATATTGAGCGGTTAGGGTTACATTTCCATAGTGTCTTGTGCCAGAAGTACCGCCAGGAGCAAGAACTTGTCCAGCAGTGAAGGTTGTGTTGCTTGTCCAAGACCCGTCTGGCGTTGTTACCTGCCATCCCGTGAGTTTGTAGCCAGGATTGATTACACTGCCATCAGCAAGCAAAGTGATTGTTGAGCCGCTGTTATAATCCATTTCTGTTGTTGCGGAGTTGTTTGAAATAAACTTGCCCGCACCCGCATTGAATGTTATTTTGTAGCCCACAAAGTTGTAATACGCATTAACCCTAAGGTTGGCAGTAACCGTTTTGTTCTCTGCACTTTCCTTTGCATCTTTTGTGTTTTCTTGTGTTTTAAAGTTGTTGAACACATAGCCGTTAAGGTTAAGATTTTTCGCTTCAATCAAGCCTGTGATTGTTTCGTTGTCCAAAGTTGTGCCAATCGTTGCAACGCCCGTGATTGCATCTGTTTCGTTCAAACATGTATAGGCATTTGCGCCCGTTTGAGTGTAAACATAAATCACATATTGCACATTGCGTGCCGCAGTGTCAATTTTAATGTAAAGGTCCGTGTTTGCGTCAATGCCTGTGTTGGAAGCATCAAAAATTTCTTGGATTGTTTTATTGAAACTTCTTGTTTTGTTATATTTTTGACTAGTTCCAGGCTCAGTGATCTCATCGGCTGGCGTTGAACTTAAAACATTATATCCTGTATTTGCAACTTGGAAGGTGAAATCCAACAATTCATATCCGTCCTCTGCTGTTGCACTTAAACTTACTGCTGTGCCATATTCAACTGAGTAGATTTCATCCGCTCCCAAATTCAAAGTTTTGGATTTAACATGGTCGCCTGTGACAATGTGGAGTGTATATTTATTTGCTTGCCACATAGCCTTCAATTCAACACTTGCACCATTTGTTGATGCCAAGTTGGTCAGCCATATTGTTGTAACATTTCCAAAGGTTGCACCAGAAGTGATTGCGGTTGAAACTGCCGTTTGGGCTGTTCCCCATTTTGCAGTTGTAAAGTCAACACCTTCTCCTGAAAGTTGCCACCCTAAGAATGTGTAACCCGCACGCTTATAATTGTTTGTAAGTGAGAATGCTGTGCCAAAAGTTGCAATGTTTTTGCCTGTTCCGCCAAGCGTTGTGGTTGGAGCGGTTGTTGTGGTTGCACCATTGTTATTGAAAGTAACAGTGTAAGTGTTTGCATCCCAATAAGCATAAATTGTGTGGTTGTTTGGTTGTGAAACAACGCTTGCGCCTGTTAATTGATTTCCATCAACAGGAGCATCAAACCAGCATTTAAAGGTGTAACCTGTGGTTGTCAGTCCTGTTGGCAAAGTGTAGGCAGAATTGAACTTTGTTTCTTTTGTAAGAGGCAAATCTCCCGTTCCAATTATATATCTTGGAATGCTTGCCTTGATAGGTGCAAATATAGCACCGCCTCCTCTATTATCCTTTGTTCCAATAACAATAGAGGTTGAAGCAATCACATCTCCCATTCCGGTAAGCGTTCCACTTAAAGTGTAGTCTCTGTTGTTTCCACCTGTCACATGAATGCTCCATGTTCCCGTTGAAGCAATCCAAGCAAAAGTGAAAGTTATGTCCTTGTTTGCATCATCTGCACCAAGTGCAATAGTTGACATTCCACGCTGTTGACCATTTATCCAAATTCTAAACTTGCCCGCATTTGCAGCATTATTGTCGCCAAAAATTTCTATGTTCAATTCACCTTTGTTACTTTCAGTTGGATAGTTTCCAAAAACAAGATGTCTCTTTGTGTTGGCATCAAATGTTGGAGCATTGAACACATTTGTCAAAACAAAATTTTTGCTCCAATCAAGTTTTATTCCTGTGTCATAGTATTGTCCCGAAGCGAAGTCCATAAGGTCATCAAACGCACCATAGTCATATGAAACAACAAACATTCCTTCTGTCCATTTTGCATAGAGGCTAATATCTGTTTGTGTGTTGTGCCATGTTCCGTTTGCAGTGTATTCTGTTGCGTCAGAAACAAGTTTGCCCTTAGTGTCAATGATAATGTCATCGCCATCTTTTGTTTTTGTCCATCCTCCAAAAACATATCCGTCTTTTTCTGGATTTGTGATTGTTGGAATGGTTGCACTGTCATAAGTAACCGTGATTGAAGTTGGATTGGAATCTTTGGTTGCACCGTTTTGATTTAATGTGACTGTGTATTGATTTGCAGTCCATTGAGCAGTGAGAGTAACTGATCCACTTGCAACATTGGTCAAATTTTTAACATACCATTGATTTCCGATTGTGCTTGATGACGTTATTCCACTCAAACTTGCCGCTGTTTCTCCTGCTTGTGCTGTTGATGTTATTCCAACCGTCACTTTCCAGCCTGCAAAGGTGTAGCCTGTGGCTTTAAAGGCACAATCTTTAAGTTGAACTGCTGTGTCAAAAGTGGCAGTTACTGCTGCTTGTGTGCCTTCAACAGTTGAAGTTCCTGCTGTGCCCTTTACAAAATTAATTGTGTAATTATTAGGCGTGAAAATAGCATAGAGAGTAACATCAACACTCCCATCAGCCTCGCCAGGATATTGCCAGCAGCCACCATTTGCATAGGTCACATTGTCAACTGCAACATTTGCTGCGGTAACTTTCCCCTCTGGCGTGATGAGTGCTGTTGCGCTGTCTTTAAGTCCCCAGCCACCAAAAGTGTAACCCGATTTAGTTGGTTTTGTGGCTGTTCCTGTTAATTGTTTTTCATTATATTTAATTGTTAGGCCAGATTGGTTATCTCCCGCACCGCCATTGTTAAGTGTTACATTATAAGTTGTGGCTTGCCATTTTGCAGTTAGTTCTGTGCTGTCAGCAATGTTCCAGGCCGCCAAAAGAGCGCCTTTATTATCTGTGAGAAGTGTGCCGTCACTCTTCATCCAGCCTTGAAAAATATATCCATTTTTTACTGTTTGTGCAGTTGGAACAACTGTTTTTGTGCCTGACTTAAACTCTTTGGTGCCATATGTGATTGTGTAGCCCGTAAGTGTTTGATTTACAGTTCCGCCCAAAAGGAATTGTGCAGTGTCACCAGATGTGCTGCCTAATGCAAATGTCACTCCCAAAGATTTTGGCTCCCAAACTGTTTGCAAAGTTACATCACCATAGCAATTCTTTCCAACATTGCCCACACCTGCGTCAAAAGTGTTCCCCACAGTCCAGCCTGTTGTTGTTGCCCAATTTGTGTTCCATCTGTCGCCTGATGTTGTTACGCTCAAAACCTTCCAACCAGTGAAATTATATCCCGTTTTTGTTTCGGTTGTGGCTGAGGCTATTGTTCCTCCGTCTTCTATATTATAGGTTGTGCTTGTTGCAGCCTGAGTTTTTCCATCTTGTCCAACATAGGTCACATTAAACGAAATCTTGCTCCATCGTGCATAATATACGGGATCTAATGCAGAAATTAATGTTGATTTGGTGATTGATTCCGCATCGCCAGCATCAGCTTTCGTTTTATACCAGCCTGTGAAATCATATCCTGCTCTGTAAACATCACCCTTTGCATTTGGCTTGTCAGTGCTGTTGTTGTAACCAGGCAAATCTCCGATTGCTTTGCCAAAATCTATTTGTTTGGTCACAACAGAAGACCCTTTATCGCTGGCCGTTGCTTGAACCCAATCAAAGGAAGGTTTTACAATTCCTCCTGCCTCAACAACTGACAGATAAACCCCTTGCTTGTTTGCGCCCCAATGTGCATAAAGTGTTTCATCTCCAACATGTTTCCATCTTGCGTCACTTGTGGTCCAACCGTTTGCATACACAAACTGATAAGTAAAATCGTCCCCAGATTTTGTTGCCTTGATAACTTGCAATCCCCCATCTTCCTGAGTGTACCACCCCATGAATGTGTAGCCCATTCTGGTTGGTGCGGCGAGTTTGTTTGTTGTTGTGTTGTATGGCTCATTTCCTAAATTGTCTTTATAGAG
>CANRMV010000090.1 GCA_947631875.1 uncultured Clostridia bacterium | reverse complement strand
ATCGATTGGAACACAGGAGAATTTGTTGCTTGGTCTGCAGATAAAGATAGAGAATATAGATATAGCGGACAATCAGATACTCTTAAAAAGAACTTTGATGCGGGTGAAACAATATCAGATGCAGACATTGAAAAAGCAATCAATGGTGCAACAATAACAAAAAGCCAAAAATTGGAAAATTATATTGGCGGTTTGTTTGAAAGCGACAACATTTATGGTTCTATGAAAGCAAAATTTGAATCCAGATTGGACACAAAAAGAAATTCTGACCAAGTTAAATATGCTGCTGATAGAGTTGAATATTATGTTGCTGACTGTGACAACATAAAATTTGACGAAGACAACAAACTGACTGTAACATATTACGTTGACTGTTATGAACAAAACGAGGACACCGGTGCTGAATATATTGGTTCTTCCGCAGTTAAAGGAAAAACAGTTGTTTCTAGCGGAATAGGCTCACCAGACAAACGTGTTGGAACAGTTATGTCAATGTTTGACAACCTAACTTTCAGAAACAGTGGAGTTTCACGTGAGGAAGATACTTTGGTAAAATAAAAACAGAAAAACAGGCAAACGCCTGTTTTTTTTAACGTTTCAAATGAAATTTGCATAAAAAATCGTATTGGAGGTTTTTATGCAAGAAATTCAAAAAGAAAGGTTTAAAACTGCTCAGGATTGCAGAGAGGACATAATTGGTGAACTTATGGCAATAACGCAGTATGAAAACCATTATTATGCCACTGATGATCCTGTGGCAAAGGCTACAATTTTGGATATTATGAATGAAGAAAAATTGCACGTTGGACAGTTGTTTGGGCTTTTGTTTAGACTTGATGAAGTGGCTCAAACGCAATTTGAAAAAGGCTTTGACGAATTTTTGAATGACGATGAATAACAAAAAACTGCATTGAAAAAATGCAGTTTTGTTGGTGCGGATGGAGAGGGTCGAACTCTCATGGTGTTGCCACCGCAGGCACCTGAAGCCTGTGCGTCTGCCATTCCGCCACATCCGCTTGAACACTATTTTAATATATTTATTGTGTTTTGTCAAGAGAAATGTCCGCTTGCTTGACAGAAAATCTTTGATTGATTATACTTTGTATATGGAAAAAGTTAAAACACAAATTTTTGATGTTTCTTATGAGGGCGCGGGAGTTGGAAAAACTGACGGTCAAATTGTTTTTGTGCCAAAGAGTTTGCCAGAAGAAGAATTGGAAATTGAAATTCAAAAAAAGACAAACAAATTTTTGATTGGCAAAATCAGCAAAATTATAAAGCCTAACAAAAATCGTATAACAGCCGCGTGTCCATATTTTGATGTTTGTGGCGGCTGTGATTTTCAACATTGCACAGATGAGTGTGAAAGACAGTTGAAAATTCACATTTTGAAAAATGAATTGAAAAAGGTTGGCTTTAACGGAGATGTTGAATTTGAAAGTTCTGACAAACGGTTGGGTTATCGAAACAAAATCAAGTTTGAAGTGAAAGACGGCAAGATTGGATATTTTAAAACCAAATCTCACAACTTTTTTGAGGTGGAATTTTGTCCAATCGCAAGCAAAAAGATAAACGACAGTTTGCCAAAAATCAAAGAATTTTTGCAGGCAAACAACTTTGAGAACCTTCAAAATGTGTATGTTAAAGAAAATGAAAAAAGTGTCGGAATTTGTTTTCTTTTTTCAAAAAATGCAAAAAAATACGCAAAAAATGCAAAAAAAATCGAAATTTTAAGCAATTTTGATGTGTTTTTTGCTTTTGGAGATATTTTGGAAAGCGATAAAACAAAACTAATTTGTGTTTTGGGTGACAAAAAATTTGATATGAGGGCATTCTCTCAGGTGAACAATTTTGTTGCGCAAAAACTTTATGAAACGCTTTGCAATTTGGCAGAAGGACAAGTTGTGGTTAATGCCTATTCTGGACAAGGTGTGCTTTCAAAAATGCTGGCGCAAAAATGCAAATTGGTTTATGGAATTGAAATGCAAAAGTCCGCTCATAACAAAGCCGAACTTATAAAAACGGCCAATATGACAAATATTTGCGGAAAAGTTGAAGAAAAATTGAAAACAATCAACAAAAAAGTTGACGCCATAATTCTTGACCCGGCAAGAGCGGGGTGTCAGGCAAGTGTTTTGCAGGAGATAAAAAACAGAAAAATTGAAAAGGTTTTTTATGTTTCATGCAACTTTGCCACTTTAATTCGAGATATCAAAATTTTGCAAGAAAATTATGCCATCCAAAGCATAAAAATTTTCGATATGTTTCCTATGACTGCAAGCCTTGAAACGCTCGTTATTATGGGCAGAAAAGCCAATTAAAGGAAAGTGAGTTTTAATACATAAAAATTTTTCATATATTATTTAAAAGATTTTAAATAATTTTGGTTGACTTTGATGCCGCTTTGTGCTACAATTTATTAAATCATTGAAGGGCCTGCAAGTTAATTTATTAAAATTGAAATGAGGTTTTGTCGGTGACGACTTTTTATAAAAAAATTCTTTCTACATTTTTGGTTGTGGCGCTTGCCGTTTTGACTGGTCTTGTCATCGGCAAAATGTATCTTGGTGCCAATACTGCTCTTGCGGACTCAAAACTTTCTTGGGCAGAGGCGCACACTCCAATGAATGAAGTTGAGGCGCTTTACAACAGTTCAAAAGAAAAAAGCATTGAAGAATTTTCGGCAAAAGAACTTTATTTGATTGCCGAATACAAACTCTCTCTTTCTGACTTCACAATAACCACCACAGGAACAATCGAAAGTGGTGTTTCTCTTGGCGGAAAAGTTGTGGGAAAGGAAAGCCCTGTTATGATGAGAAGTGTTAAGCAAAAGCAGGGAAATCTTTACACTTATGAAAAACTAAGCCCAACACGCTCAGTGGCAGGCATTCCAACACCAAACATTTGTATGCAAATGACGTATGACCTTCAAAAGAAAAACGAGGTTAAGATTGTTAAAAGTGACAGCGGGGCATATTTCACAAACAAAGGCTCTTATTCAAGCATAGACCCTTCTGTTTTGCGCGCAGATTTTGATAACGCAAATGTAAAAGACACAACAAGAATGCGTGTGGCTGACTATGAAAAGCAATTTAAGGCAACCCCAGACAAGCAATATGTTCCTTTCATTATTTCAAATGTAACCTACAAAGCAAAGCCAGATGTGACGCATCAAGACGGCTTGCATTCTTTCACCATCAGGCTTGATGGACACGATGTTTTGAAAGATGCTGCACTCTATTATGCCAAAGAAATTTGTTACACTTGTGGCTATGGCAATCCAAGCATAAATTGGAGCAATGTCACAATGAATGTTGTTATTGACGACAATTTCAATTTTAAAACCATTGAATATGACGAAAACTACAAACTTTTTGCTTCGGGTTTGCCAATGGGCGTTCAAAGTGCCGAAGTTGAGGACAAATTTGTGAGCGTGTTCAACATTTCGGAGGTGGCTTGATGAAAAATAAGCGCCTTAGAGTTAAAAGTTGGAGTATCGAGTCAAACCGTTCTGGAACAAACACAGCAGAAATTAAAAGGCCGGCAACGCTTTTTCCTGGTCTGTTTAAAAAGTTTGTTTTGTTTATAACTGTTGCACTTTGCACATTCTTTGGGTGCATCTACTTTTTCAACGGCGGCGTTGGGCTTATGCAGGGGCAAGGAACTTTGGCCGAGCAGCCATTTTTGCAATTAGTTGGAAACATCATGGGTATAACCAACATCAGCGTGGGCAAAGATGACAAAAATTTTGAACTTATTTTGAAATATCACGACGATGGCACTGCCACTGCTCAGGGTGAAGGACAAACTGAGCCAACAGATTTAAATTTGGCCGTGAAGGGCTATGTTGTTTATGATTCCGCAAGTGGAATTGATATAAATTTGAAATTTTATGACAAAATCAAACTTGGCGAAGACGATGACAATTTGGGGCTTTTGATTGTTGATGACAGCGAGCCTCCAATTTACGCAATAAGTGTGAACTCGGTTGGAAACACACTGTTTTTTGGTATAAATGGAAATATTTACAAAATTGACACCACTCCAATGTTTGAGGGAGGGGCGGGCATTGATTTGAGTTCGGTTTTGGATTTAATTAAACAAAACTTGCCTTTTGATTTGGATGCAATCATAACAAGCGCGTTGGGCTTTGGAATTGATGAACTTGATATGGAAGCGCTTGGGCAAAATCCAACAAAACTTAAAACAGGAGGCTATCAATTTGAAATCAGGCCTGCAAGCCGCCCAGACGAAGACGGAAACAGAATCTATTCTCCTTTGAAAGCCATTGTTAAGACGGATGCAAATTATAACATTGTTTCGGCGGAGATAGACCAAATCAATCTTGAAAACTATAAAATTCGATTTTCCGCTCCTGATGTTGTTATGAACAGCAACAAAATTAAGGTTGAGCAGCAAACACCTGAGGAGTTTGTGGACTTGTCTTATGTCAACCAATTTGTTGAATATGGCGCAAATTTGTTTAAATACAATCAATTTGTGGGCGGGCAGGCAACATTCACGCTTGCGGACAAACCACAGCCATATGTTGCAAATTTCACATTTGAAAATGGCGAAAAGAAAAATGTTTTGATTGAAACAAACATTGATGGGCTTGCGTTGCAAGTTGCTTATAAAGATGATTACATTTATGTTAAAGCAGACGATGTTAAAGTGAAAGTTGGTGCAAACAAAAAGTGGATTGAGGCTTTGGATAGAATTCT
>CANRMV010000089.1 GCA_947631875.1 uncultured Clostridia bacterium | reverse complement strand
CGCGAGGCGCGACATATGGGCTTCGCGGGCAATGTGTAACAGAGTTAACAACGCCGGATATAATCTACAACCGCCGACAGACCATTTGGTTTTTACTGACACATGGCTTCACTCCACGGGTCCTCGACTTAAGGACACTTGGGCCTACGACTTTGAGAGTTCCGATTTTTGTTTTTCTACAGAAAAAAAGAAAGGCGGGCTGTTGTGTCCTTATGCTAAATACATATTTGATGATACAGAGACCAAATTCAACAAGTATGGTCGTGTTGAGGCGATAGAGTGGACGGTAAACATTATTTATGACAACACAAATCTTGAGGCTTATTTAAAGTCGCGAGATAAAGGGTTAATCGATAAAACGATTAAATTCCGGGCAAATTTTAACATTTACAACTGTTACGATTCGGAATATTATTTACCTTTATTTTTCAAAGGCCATGAAGGAGAAAATTTTGTCCTAGAAAAAAGTCGCCCGGTAGAATTTACGCCGGAAGGCTTTAAAGAGTTTTTTGCTAAAAACAAGGAGACTAGTGAGTCAAGGTTTCAGAGGAGGGGAAATGACGGAAAAGGAAAAGCGACAGGTTGACGACCTGGAGACTTTAGACGATTATTTAAATATTATTAATGTTCTCGACCAAACGGCCGGGGAAGTCTCCAACAACGAGTCCTTAGATAAGGCAATTAACTCTGTCGGTAAGGCTTTAAAAAAGAAGGTAGAGTATATTCTTCGCCGGTCGAAAAAATATCGCCGGCCACAGAGCATATTCTCAATAATGCGAGAGTCGTTCAACAAGTGGAGGGAATCACGCTGGGAGAAGCGGGAGGAGAAGTCACGCAGAGACGAGGAGGCGCGGTTAAAACTGTTATCTTTACAAGCCTCGCCGGAGGCGAAACAAAATCAATTAAGACTCGAAGAGTCGCAAAGTGATTTGCCTGTGGCGAAGAAAGATAACGAAGAGAAAGACGATGATGTTCTCGACTTCTAAGGCCGTTAAAATCGAAATGGGCGAAGGTTGGCTTGCCGACCTCGCCTTTCGATTAGGCCTAGAAGGTTTAAAATTTTAACCTTATGAAAAAAGTTTAAAATCTTAAACCATATATTTTGATTTAGAATAAATCAAAATGACGGCCGTAGGCCGTCGTCCGTGATTTTTTCTTAATTTAAAAAATTTTTTACGAAAAAATTTAATAAAAATTTCAAAAAAAACAACAAAATTTAAACAAGGAGGCTAGCAAAATGGGTTTAAATCTTGAAAACCAAGTCAATATGAAGAAATATTTTAGCATTTCAACTATTGACAAAACCAAAATGAAGGAGGCAGGTTTGACGATGACGGCTAAAGAACTTAAAGAAATCGCACGCCGAACGCCTCCCTAGGTTTTATGTCTACACGGGCGAAGAGCATGTATCCGGCCATCGCCGGCGCGTAAGCATGTGGGCCTATGAAGATTTTAAAGACCTTAAGGGGGTGATGCCTATTGAAGTAACAGCATAAATTTTCACAATCGACAAAATTTTTTAACATAAATTAATTCCTGAACAAAAGGCATGGCACGATGTGTCAATGCCTTTTTTTATCATTTATTTTAAGGCCCCTAAATGTGCCCCGATAGGCTCTAGATTTCCCCGGTCCAAAGAAAAAAGAAGCAAAAAAGAAACCACTCAATATACTTTTATTAAAAATCAGAGAAAATATATACTTATATATTATATATATACTATAATAAAGTTAATTAACTAAAGTCTTGCATTTTTGTCAAGGCAGGCCAAGAAGCGTGCCGGTGGCACGCGGGCTATACAAGTAAGGAATGACTCCGGCCGGCTTTTTTATAACAACAAGTGGTTTTTACAAAAACACTTGACAAATCATACAAAAGTATGATAATGTCACAAGTGTGGGCAGTCGCCAATTTGTGTAACAATAAGCCTAACAACAGTTTAGTCAAAAGTTTAGTCAAAAAAGTCTACATTGCTTTATTTTTGGCATGAAGAGCGAATTGTCGCTTGGCTTCCCAAGCTGAGGATCGCGGGTTCGAATCCCGTCTTTCGCTCCAGTTGTGGTTTGAGATATGGTATATATACAATATATTGTGTCTCAATTTTTATTTGTGACGCGATTTGTTTCAAAAGTTTAGTCAAAAGTTTAGTCAAAATTGTTGCAAATTAACACACAAGATAAGATTTCTCTAAAAACACATAAATTGGGCGGGGGGGGAAAAAAAGTGAAACTTTTAATTTTATCAATGACTGTGGGTGAAGGACATAATTCTATTGCAAAGTCTGTCGCTGATGAAATCGAGAAAATGGGCGTTGAAACAAAAATTGTGCAACTATTTGGTTTTGATCAGGCTCGTGTGGAAAAAGAAAACAAAAAATATCTATGGGCTTGCAAGCATATACCACAATTATACAACTTTGTTTGGAATTGTATAAGAAACAAAAACCCTAATCGAAAAGCAAAGATGTTTAAGCGTTCGCTTAAGCCGTGCATTGAATACATATCAGAGGTAATCGAAAGAGAAAAACCCGATGGCATACTTTGTACACATTATTACGCAAGCATTGTTCTATCACTGCTTAAGGAAGAAAAAAGATTAAAAAATAATATTGTTACAGCAACAGTATTGTCTGATTTTTGTGTTCATCCGTACTGGGAATTTTCTTCTAACGTGGATTATATCATTGCTCCGACAGATGATGTAATTCCTGTTCTTTTAAATAAAAATTATAAGCAAGAACAAATAAAGGTTTTAGGATTTCCTATTCGAAATGAATTTGCTATAAAAAGAGATAAAGATAAGACAAAAGAACAACTTGGGCTTGGTAAAAATTTTACGGTTTTTACCATCGCAGGTGGAAACGGACTTGGTAATTCATTAAAACTTATTAAAGAAATCCTTAAAGAAAACAAAGATGTAAACATTGTCTGTGTAAATGGTAAAAATAAGAAAAGTTATGAGTTGATTAATAAATACATAGAGCAAAACAACTTGACCAACATTATTAATCTTGGGTTTATTGACAATATTGCACAGTATATGGTGGCAAGCGATGTTATAGTCTCTCGTGGTGGGTGCGGAAGTTTAAGCGAGGCAATTGCAATAGGTAGACCAATAATAATTCGTGAAAAAATGATAATCAATGAGACTATAAACAAAGAATTACTTATTAATAAAGGCATCGCTCTTGGCATGAAGAAAATAGGCGATATAGGGATATTGGTTAAACAAATTAAAGAAGACAAAAAACTTTATCAAAGAATGCAAAACGCCTGCAAATCCTTTGCAAAACCAAATGCAGTAAACGATGTGGCTGAATTTTTGGTTAAGGAAATGAAAAATAGGTGACAAGACATTGTGGTATGACATTTATAATAAGATTTATAACAAAACATTCTAATCGTTTAAGCATTAAATGGAGGTGTGCGATAAAAAACTATAAAGGATTTATTAAAAAGTTTATGGAGAGTTGGAAGAAGCTGGAGGGTGAAAAAACTTGTGATTTAATGAATGATAAATTGCAGTATTTTGAAAATCCGATTGACCCACCATTGAGAACAAAAAAAGATGTTTGCCCTCTTTGGAGGGTAGTCCCAGAGAATCAAAAAGACATTTCTTATAAGGGCAAGATTTTATTTGAAGATGAAAATTCTTGTATTTATCATTTTGTTATGCAAAGAACAATGACAAAAACCGGCAAAAAACAAGAAATAGACGGCATTTTTGAAATAAAATTAGACGAAAACAACAAATTAATCTATTTTAAACAATGGAGATTTGTTAAAGAATGCTAGGATTTGTCAAACAGGATGTAAAATTTTATGAACAAGTTAGAAGAGTTAAAAAAGAAGTTTGATGAATTACAAAATGTGTATGGCTCGAAAGAATTAAATTCAGTTTACGGGTGTGGTTGTAGCCATAATCCAAGAGTGGCCCTAGTTTTTATGAACCCCACAGCAAAAAATATTGCGACAGCCAAGGACTGGAGTGGGTTGCGAGCACAATGGTTGGGGGTAAAACCAATTTGGAGATTTTTGACCGAGTGTGGCATCTTTGATGCAAATCTTTATGAAGAAATAAAAGACAAAAAGCCCAGCGAGTGGACCCCCGAGTTTTGTGATAGGGTGTATGAAGAGGTGGCAAACAAAAAGGTTTGGATTACCAACCTTGCAAAATGCTCACAGGTTGATGCACGCCCCCTTTCTGATGAGGTATTTTTGCAATACAAAGAGTTGTTAAAAGAAGAACTCAAGGCTGTAAATCCAGAGAAAATTGTGTTTTTTGGCAATCAAGTTTCTTCTATCATGCTTGAAAAAGTCATCTCTGTTTCGCAAGAGAGAAAGCATAAATTTACGCTGAAGATAGGCGACAAAAAGTTTGATAGTTATGCTGTCTATTATCCGGTAGGCAATGGCAGATTTAACCAACCTAAAGCAATAGAAGATTTGACATCTTTGTTATGATTTATGGCATATCCACAACTAAAGTAAATTTTAAGAAACGAGTGTCGCGGTATAAACGAGGATATTGCCCTCAAACAGATACGACAACTCAAAAGATGGCAAAGACTGGTCGGCGAGCAAAGAGTCAAAATTTGTTTTTACCATTTCGCCAACATCTTCAAGAAGGGCCTCTACATCTTCTGCATCAAACTCGCAAAAGTCGAGGTCGTATTTTACCACAACAGTGTTATTTACAACTTCAGAAGAGATGCCTTGAGCGTCAAAAGATATTTGCTTCAACGCTAATGCTCGAGTGAGGCAATCTT
>CANRMV010000088.1 GCA_947631875.1 uncultured Clostridia bacterium | reverse complement strand
GTTCAGTTTAACTGTGTCAAGTGTAATCAAAGAAACATCTCCTGCCGAGTCATAAGTGATGTTCACAATGTCCTGATATTTCAAATTTTCTTCCTTTAAAACCTCATAAACGGCATCGCTCACCGCAGTTGTGGAAAGAGAGAAAATCATTTGTTCAGAAGCCTCAACAACAACAGGAAAAACAATGCCAAAAACATAGCCCAAAACAAGCCCAATAAAAGAAAGAAAAACCAAAATCAAAATTCTTGTTTTTCGTTTCCTTCGCTTCTTATAAAGATTGTTGTAATAAGTCACCACAAAGTAGTATATGCATGCAAAAGGCGGATTTTGTCAAATTTTCCAACATCAATATATGGTGTATTATGCCATTGCATACTACACTTTATATTGTGTTATGCAACAAATTTGTTTTATATTATTTCTGCCTAGACCAATCACTTTTTGGTGTGAGATTTAAATATCAAAGCAAACAAAAATGCAAAGCCAATGGCGGCAGCAATTCCTCCCGCAGTGGCAGTAAGTCCACCTGTGAAAATTCCAAGAAAGCCATGCGTTTCAACTGCACCAATCGCCCCCTTTGCAAGTGATGCGCCAAAACCAATGATAGGAACATTCACTCCCGCTTTGGCAAAATCTGAAATGTAATCATACACTCCAATGGCCTCCAAAACCAAACCTATCATTTCAAATGTGACAAGTATTCTGGCAGAAGTGATGTTTGTGGTGATAATCAAAACTTCACCAAACATACACACAAGCCCGCCAATCAAAAACACCCAAATATAGTCCACAAAAATATCCATTTTTCCTCCTTATGCTTCAATCACTATCGCGTGGCAAGTGCAAGGAATTGTATCACCCTGCTGAGTTGATGTTGTGCTTAAAAGCGCACCCGTTGGCATAAACAAAATTCTTTTATACTTTTTTTCTTGCAATTTTTTAATTATAAACGAATTAAACACCGTTGCACAACAACCCGCTCCCGATGCTCCACACAAAGTTTGTTGGCTTCTTTTAAAATACATTTGCCCACAATCGCCATAATTGCTCCCAAGTGTTATGCCCTCATCTTCCATAAGGTCAATCAAAATCTCGCTTCCAAGTTTTCCCAAATCTCCCGTCAGTATAAGGTCATAATCATCTGGTCCCGTTTTTGTGTTCCTAAAATGGTTTAGCATTGTTTCTCTTGCCGCAGGTGCCATTGCGCCGCCCATGTTGTTCACATCATTTATTCCCCAATCCACAACCTTTCCAAATGTCACCATTGTTATTCTTGGCCCTTCGCCTTCCAAAGAAATAACGCAACTTCCAGCACCTGTGACCGTCCATTGCGAAGTTGGTGGCCGTTGATTGCCAAGTTCCAACGGAAAGCGATATTGTCTTTCGGCGGTTGAGAAGTGCGAGCCTGTGCAACACACAACATTTTTCGAATAGCCGCCGTCAACCAAAATTGAAGCCACACCAATGCTTTCTGCCATTGTGGAACAAGCCCCATACACTCCCAAAAAAGGAAAGTTGAACACTCTCGCCGCATAAGAAGAACTTATAATTTGATTAAGCAAATCGCCGGCAATCATAATGTCAATGTCTTTGGTTTGAAGTTTGGCATTTTGTATCACGCCAGTTATGGCATTTTCAAGCATTTTCCGCTCTGCTTTTTCAAAAGTTTTTTCACCAAAGAAATCATTTTTCATAACATAATCAAAATATTCGCCAAAGTTCCCTTTGCCTTCCTTAGGCCCAACAATGCTGTAAGAGCCTATAATTTTTGGTTGTTTTTTCAGTTTAATTGTTTCTGCCATAAACTCCTCTCAAAACAAAGATATAATCCAATAAATCAGACCAACAACCATGCTTGACGCCACGCCAAACACAATCACCGGTCCTGCAATGGTGAACATTTTAACGCAAATTCCATAAACTATGCCTTCGCTTTTAAATTCGATTGAAGGGCTTGCAATGGAGTTTGAAAAGCCCGTGATTGGCACGATTGAGCCGCCGCCAGCAAACTTTCCAATTTGGTCATACACCCCAATACCCGTTAGGAAAGAGGCAATAAAAATCAAAGCAATCAGTGTCAGCGCCCAAGCACTTTGCTGCGACAACATAGGAAAAGCAAGCAGCAACAAATCGTTTATGCCCTGTCCAATGACGCAAATAAGCCCACCAACCCAAAAAGAGTTGAAAAGTGCAGGCCATGCGTGTGTTTTAGGAATTTTTGCACTTACATATTGGTTGTAAGCCTCATTACGTTTTTTATCTTCCATAATAACCTCTTTAAAATTTTGTCCCAAATTAACAAAAATAATCACAACCGTCAAATAAAAGCGAATAAAAATCTCACATTTGCAAAACCTAAGCAAAACGGAGGTATTATGAAAAAAGTAATTTTAGGAACACTCGCACTTGGAATGTGTTTAACGCTCACCGCTTGTGGAACACCAGCAAAAACGGACGCCACAATTTCAACCCTATCAAATCAACTCGACCACACTGCAAACATAATCAGCAGCGTGCAAACGGTCAGCCCAACGCAAATAACTGCGGAAAACATGAATGAATACGCCTCAATGAACGCAGGAAACGCACAAAACAGTTTAACCAATGAAGAGTATTACAAACTTGACATATTAAACAAAGCCGCAATCATCAAAAACAATCTTTCTGGGCTTAAACTTTCAAAGGCACAAATGTTTGCGGTGCGAGATTTGACTGACGATTTAAGCAAATACACCAATTCAGTGTCAAATTCAAAAAGCGAACTTTCAACCACCTTGAAGGCAATAGAATCCTTAAAGAAAAATTACACAAAAAATGAAGATAGGATAACTGCAAAACTCAATCGCCTTATCAGCAATTCCAATGCGAGATTGTCCTATTATCAAAACATTTTAAACACACTAAGCCAATTACAACAACTTATAAAAACAGACAGCGGCACACAAAATCCGTCAAATTTGGGTGTTAAAATTGCCGATGTTAAAGATGTTGAAAATAAAGAAAACACCCCAGCGCAAACTGATAAAGAGGAAAAATCAACAAAAACCACATTGCAAAAGAACATTGACACCTATCTTCCAGAAACGAAATGTCCAGAATGTGGCGAAAAAGTGAATGGAAAAGTTTGTTCAAAATGCGGAAAAGAGATTGTTCCTATAAAAACTCAACAAATGAACACTCCTGTTGCACCAATCAACAACATGCCAATCAACAATGGTTATTATTACAACAATGCAAACCCTGCAAATCCCTACAAATTCAATTCCAACAACATAAATCACGCGGCATACCCTTATGGAAATTATGGTTATTATGGAGCAAATTTTGCGAACAACGGCATCTACAACAATGGATACAATGGCATATATAACAATGGCATCTACAACAACGGTATGTATAACAATGGATTTTATAACAACGCAGGCATATTCAATCCAAATCGCAACACAGACACCTATGCGCCTTATATGCGAAATATAGACACTTACAAAGGCTTTGGATATGGTGAAAACATGAATGGCAACGCCACTTTTGTCAATTTAGATGAAGATAAAGAAATTGAAAAAGAAACCCCAACGGAACAAACAAGCAAAACAAAAGAAAAAACCGAAGAGGCTAAAATTCAAATAATAAACACCCCTGATGAAGAGACTTCTCTTACAAGTAAAAATTTGAAATTTAGAAAACATAGACCAACAAAAATTGAAGAGGAAAAACAAGCAAAAGCACATCGCGAAATAAACGAAAATGAAATTGAGCATGAAGGAAATAAAATTTTATCCGATGAAGGCACACAAAACACAATTCTCAATGACAACACAAAAACTAATCAAAACACAGTCAAAACAGTTGATCAAGAGGAAAAAATCGCATAAAAAAACACGCAAAGGCGTGTTTTTATTTTTCAACATCATTCTATTCTGGCTTATTGGTGTCAGTTTGCCTGAAATAATTCATGCTTTCAAAATTGAATTTTTGCGCAATGAAATTGGAAGGAAAATTCTTCACCTTTTCGTTGTATGCTTCAACCATGCCATTGTAAATTTTCACTCTTTCTGTTGCCTCATCCTCAATTTGTTGCTTTTCTTGCAACAAGGAAACATATTCTTCATTTTGTTGCAATTTTTCTTGTTTGTTCAAACTCTCCACCAATTCTTTCATCCTTAAATTAAGTGCGAAATCATTGTTGGCATTTGGCTCATTCAAGCATGTTTTGTTTAAGTTCGCAACCTCATCCAAAACGCTTTCTTTTGCGTGATTTTTCAAAAAATTCAAAAATTTTGTGTAAAAATCATATTTTTTTGTTAAAATTTGCTGCATTTCTGGAAAATTGGCTTCCGCTTTTCTTTTCAAGCCATTAAGAACTTTGCGAACTCCAACAACCCAAACAATCGCAAGAGAAGCAAATGCGACAATAAGAATTGCAAAAACAATCAAGATAATTATCCAAGCTTCCATATTAGCCTCCCAATTTTTATCATAACACTAAACAAAATTTTTTCAAAGCAAATTTTAGTATTTTCTTAAATCAGGACGCTTTTTCCTTATCAAATAGACTGCAAGTTTCAATATTCCAAACACAACAAACAGAACAACAAAAATTATGAAGTAATCCAGCAAAACAGAATTGCCTGACAAAAATCCGCCGCTTTGTTTTTTGAAGGAAACAACAATCAACAAATCTTCTGTCACATTGTCAACGGTGAAAGAGTTGCCTTGAACATAAATTTGCTTGCCATTAACAGTGACGAAATCAAGTTGATAGCCTTTACTTGTGGAA
>CANRMV010000087.1 GCA_947631875.1 uncultured Clostridia bacterium | reverse complement strand
CAAGCGCAAATGCAAACCCACTATATTTTTTACTATCAATTCCAGACATCTCCAAAACCTTTGGATTTACAACTCCTGCTCCAAAAACTTCTGAATAGCCCGTTCCTTTACATAACGAACAACCTTTCCCCTGACACATTTGACAAGTCGCATCAATTTCAATACTTGGTTCGGTAAAAGGAAAGTAGGATGGCCTTACCCTAATTTTAACACTTTCGCCATACAACTTTTTCAAAATTTCTTTTATCATCATCATCAAATCTTTAAGCCCAACCCCCTCATCTATAACTAAGGCTTCAAACTGAGTAAAAATTGGCGAATGCGAACTATCACTATCATTCCTATAAACTCTTCCTGGTGAAACAATCTTTATTGGAAGTTGCATCGTTTCCATTGCCCGAATTTGCATTGGCGAAGTTTGAGTTCTAAGCAAAATGTCATTAGTAACAAAAAACGTGTCTTGCATATCTCTTGCTGGATGGTCTTTTGGTATGTTTAACGCCTCAAAGTTATAGTAATCAGTTTCAACTTCTGGCCCTTGAATAACAGTAAACCCCATTTCAACACAAATTTCAATAAACTTGTTATTGAAACGCGTTAAAGGATGCAAAGCCCCGCGTTTTGTGCCTTTGCTTGGCTCTGTTATATCAACTTTTTCTTTTTCCATTTCGACCAAAAGACTTGCCTCTTCAAGAGCTTCAAACTTCTTTTCAAGCGAAGTTTCCAAACTTTCTCTAACCTTGTTTGCAAGAGAACCAACCTCTTTTCTGTCCTCTGGCGCAACATCCTTCATCCCACGCAAAATTTGGGTCAACTGCCCTGTTTTACCAAGATATTTCACCCTCATTTCGTCAAGAGTTTTTAAATCCTGTGCGCCCTCAATTTCCGCAACCCCATTTTTTAAGATTTCTTCAAGTTTTTGTTTCATCATCGCTCCTTTTAAAACAAAAAATCGCCCAACATTAGGACGATTTCATCGTGTTACCACCTAATTTCGCACAAAAAGTGCCTCATTATGACTTTTACGCAAGCCTCAGCGTCACCCCTACTATTATTTCAAAGTGCAACTCGAAAAGTGAACTTCAATTTTCAATTTCTGCCCGATTTTCAGCATCCTCAGGCTCTCTGTGAGAAACTTAAAAACCTACTCTCTTTCCTCAAACGTCTTTAAAATTACTTGCATTTTAGCATACTAATTTAATTATGTCAACTTTTTAACCTATTTTTAACAAAAAGATTTTGTCAAATAATGAAGTTTGTGCTAAAATTTGAGCATGAATAAGCAAAACTCGGAAAATTTAGCCCAATATAACAGCATAAAAGTTGAAAATGTGGCACTTTTAAAACGCCCTAGCATTTATTATTTACTTAAAACGCTTGGTTTTTCCGAACATCACATAAAAACATTGAGAAACAACGCAAAATCTTTTTGGCTAAACGGGGAATTTGTGAACACGCGTGCAAAAATTTGCGACAAAGACATTTTGTATGTGTTAAAAAATCCAAACAAGCCAACAGAAATAGCCCCATGCGATGGGATTTTAAATATTTTATATGAAGATGACGACTATTTGATTGTTGACAAGCCGCACAACCTTTCATGCACTCCTTCGCGTTCTCATTTTGGCAACAATTTGGGTGGACAAATTTGCAAATATATGTGGCAGAAAGATGAAAATTTTGTGCTTAGAATTGTAAACCGCCTGGACAGAGAAACTGCCGGCGTTGTTATCGTGGCCAAGAATATTGAAGCCCGAAACAACATTAAAAAGGTGTTCAAAGAGTATTACGCCCTTTGCGAAGGGAACTTTGCCGAGAAAAATTTCACCATTTCCAGCCCTATTTTAACTTTAACAAACAACGGCATCAATCAGCGAAAGCGCGTGATTTCAAAAGACGGAAAACCAGCCATAACTCATGTGGCAGTTATTGAAAACAAAGCCAATTATGCAAAAATCATGCTGATTTTGGAAACAGGCCGAACACATCAAATCCGCGTTCACCTTTCCTCAATCGGACACCCACTACTTGGCGACACAATCTACAATCCAAATGCAAAAGAAAATGATTATGCTCGCCTTTTGCTCAAAAAGGTTGAATTTGTGCATTTTAGAACAAATAAAACCATTTCGGCAACATCAAAATTTGATTTATAAACCTACTGATATAAAAATGTATATAAAAACGGTCATGGACCGTTTTCTTTTAACGAATTATAACCGCTTTTTATAACCTTCTTACTGTCATCTAAGCAAAAAAATAGCGGTTTTCTTTTGTTTACTTTTCTTTTTCCCTAAAAGAAAAGTAAAAGCCCACCATTCGTGAGCCTTTAACTTTTGGATAGGTTGATTAGTTGCAAGCCTTTGTTGAACTTGACTTCTTTCCACTGCAACTTCCTGTTGTTTTTTTAGCAGACGCTTTGGAAGTTGTTTTTGCAGATGCAGATGTGGATTTTGAAGAAGCATTTTTTGTTGTAGCATCGTTTTGCTCAACATTTTTTGCTTGACTTTTAGCCTTCTTCCTTCCGAACATAGCCTATACCTCCCTTTTTCAAGGCAAAACCACCTTGTGATATTATTGTGGCAAAATATCAAAATTTTATACATAATTTAAAGGCAAATTTTCAACAAAAAAAACAAGAAACGAAAACCTCGCTCTTGTTCTTTTTTGCATTATTTTTAAAATTACTTTTTGGCAGGTTTATTTTTGTTTTTCTGAGCATTTTGCTCTTCATCAAGAAGGTCATAATATTCGTCAAAAACATCCATAGCCACTTGTTCGTCAGTTTCAACCATGAGGACAGGCTCGTCTCCCTGTGTTTCGTCAACATAGAACACAATCGCTTCATCATCTTGAACATTTTCAATTTTGTCGATTGGTTTTAAAACACAATACAACTTGTCATTGTGTGGAATAACAGCAATTTGCTCAAAAGACAATCTTTTGCCATTTGCATCCATAAGAGTGATTGGCTCTTTGTTGTTTTCATCCATTAAAACATCAATGATGTTGATTGGCACTTCCTCTGGAACATTCTTTGATGCTTCCTCAATTTTTTGAACTTTTTTCTTATCCATAAAAATCTCCTTTACTTTTTATCAAGATAATTTTGCAGTATTATTTGTGCCGAAACTTTGTCCAAAAACTCTTTACGTTTTTGCCAATTTATTTTTGCCTCTTTTAAAAGTTCCTCTGCCTCATAGGATGTGTATCTCTCATCCTGAAAAGCAAGTTTGACGCCCGTTTTTTCTTTCAGTTTGCCGGCAAAATCACGAACAATTTTGCATAATTTCCCCTCACTTCCATCAGTTTGGAGCGGCAAGCCAAAAACAACCTCGTCAACACTTTTTTCGGCAATCAATTTGGCAAAATATTCAAGGTCTTTTTGCTCTGTTTGAGTTTTGTATATGTGGTCGGCAGATGCGATTGTTTGAGTTAGGTCTGAAAAAGCCACCCCTATTCTTGCCTTACCATAGTCCAAACACATTTTTCTTGAATACTGCATATCTCACCATAATTATTTTATCTAATTTAAACAAAATAGTCAATCATTTTGCAAACAAACACAAAAAACTTGAAAATTTATTTGCATTCAAACAAATTTTTGCCACTAGAAACCGAAACCGTCAGCGGAATTGTGAATTTGCAAACATTTTCCATGCAAGATTTTAGAATTTGTTTCACCTCTTCAACTTCTTCCTGTGGCGCATCAACAATAAGTTCATCGTGAATTTGCAAAATCACATGGCTCTTTTTGCCTTTTAGTTTTTTAAAAACCTCAACCATAGCCATTTTGATAACATCCGAAGCAGTGCCTTGAAGAGGCATATTCATGGCAACCCTTTCGCCAAATTTTCTCACGTTGGCATTGGAAGATTGGATTTCTGGAATGTGCCTAATCCTTCCAAAATAAGAACGAATAAAGGTGTTTTTGCGTGCAAAATCCACATTTTGTTCCATAAAAGTTTTGATTTTTGGATATCTATCAAAATAACTGTCAATATATTGCCTTGCTTTAAAGCGTGAGGTTTTGATGTTTTGAGAAAGCCCAAAGTCACTTATGCCATAAATTATGCCAAAATTCACCGCTTTTGCATCTCGCCTTTGCGAAGCCGTCACCTCTTCAACAGGCACGCCAAAAATTTCGCTTGCGGTTTTGGTGTGGATGTCTATGCCGTGCTGATATGCCTCAATCATGCTGTCCTCGTTTGCCAAGTTTGCCAAAAGCCGAAGTTCAATTTGATTGTAATCCGCCGAAATTATTTGCCCGTCATCATATTTTGAAATGAAAATTTTGCGCAAATTTTTTCCTTCCTCATCGCGAGTTGGAATGTTTTGCATGTTTGGGTCAGAACTTGAAAGCCTGCCTGTGGATGTGAGCGTTTGATTGAAAACTGTGTGAATAACATCGCCTGAGGTTTGGCAGATGTTTTTATAAACATTGATGTAGGTGCTGATAAGTTTGCTGAGTTTTCGATGTGAAATTATAAGTTCAACAATTTCGTGCTGCCACCTAATGTCGTCAAGCACAGCAAAGTTTGTGGACTGCTTTTTGTTGTTGAAAGACTTTAAGCCAAGTTTATCAAACAAAATTGCAGCAACCTGTTTTGGCGAATTTATGTTGAATGTTTCGCCTGCCAATTCATATATTTTTGTGGAAATGTCAGCAAGTTCTGCATCATATTTTTGACTTAGGCTTTCAAGCATTTCTTTGTCCACCTTAAAGCCCTCATTTTCCATTGAATACAAAACTTTCACAAGCGGAATTTCAATTTCGCTGTA
>CANRMV010000086.1 GCA_947631875.1 uncultured Clostridia bacterium | reverse complement strand
TGGATGAAATTGCAAAAAATTTGTCTCAAAGAGGAATTTTGTTTTTGGTTGACGGCGCGCAAAGTGGCGGTCATGTTAAATACAACATGAAAGAGAGCGGCATAAATATGCTTGCCCTTGCCCCTCACAAAGGGTTTTACTCTTTGCAAGGTGTGGGTATTTTGGCATTGAACGGGGATTTTGAACTTTCGCCAATTCACTTTGGCGGAACAGGCACAAATTCTTTGGAACTTGTTCAGCCCAAAAACAGCCCAGAGCGTTTTGAAAGTGGCACACTTCCATCGCCCGCCATTCTTGCCTTTGGCGAAGGGCTGAATTTTGTGGAAGAAAATTTTTTGGCAATTCATGAAAAATTGGAAGATTTGACAACATATTTGCACTATGAACTTTCAAAACTGCCACTTGAAATATACACAAAAACAGAAAACACAAGCGGCGTTTTTGCGTTTAATGTTCCTCTTGTAAATTCCAACGATGTGACAAATATCCTCAATGAAAAATGGTCCATATGCGTGCGCGGCGGCTATCACTGTGCCCCACTCAAACATAAATGGCTTGGCACGCTGGACAGCGGTGCTGTGCGAGTTTCGCTTTCATATTTCAACACTTATCAAGAGATAGAAAAATTTGTTTATGCCATAAAAACCATCCTAAAAAACAAAAAATAACGCTTTTTGCGTTATTTTTAAATTTTTGCCCAGATTTTTGAGTTTTTTTATTTTTTATAAATAAATCTTTTGCAGTGTTCGCAAGTGATTATGCCCTTTTCTTTAAGGCGCGAGATGGCAACTTTTGGAAGTTCCATTCTGCATCTGCCACAAAAATTTTCGCCTTCAAGTGGAACAATCACAGGGAAAATGTTGTCAGCTCTCTTTTTCTTATACTCTGCCATAAGTGTGGCATCAACATCTTTTTCAAGTTTTTCAAGTTCTTTTCGGATTTTTTCCTTCTCTGGCTCTAATGCCTTTGTTTCTTCGTCAATTTTCTGTCTGCAAACTGCAAATTGACTTCTTGCATCATCAAATGTTTTCTTTGCCTTGTTGAAATCTGCCAAAATTCTGTTCACATTCTCGGCTGCCTTTTGCAATAATTTTTCCAAAATGTTTAAGTTGGATGCAATTTTTGTTTTCAGCCCGTTTGCTTTTTCTAAATCCTCCATCGTCATGTTGTCAAACTTTCCGCTAAGCATTTCATCAAGTTTTTTCTTGTTCAATTCATATTTCTCTTTGATGTCAGAAATGTCCGCAAGCACTTTTTCTGCTTCCGCTTCAAGTTCGGTTGAACGATTTTGCGATCTCTTTGCAATGGCTGTGAGTTCGTTTGCTTTTTTTCGATATGGACTTGATGACAACTTTTGTTCAATCTTAAAAAGTTCGCTGTCCATGTTTTGATATTTCAAAATGTTTTCTATGTTCATAAAATACTCCCGCTTAAAATAATATCACTATTCAACAAAATCTGCAAGTCTTTTGCTGCGATTTGGATGTTTTAGTTTTCTGAGCGCTTTTGCCTCAATTTGCCTTATACGCTCTCTAGTGACAGAAAATTCTTTTCCAACTTCCTCCAAAGTTTTTTGCCTGCCGTCCATAAGCCCATAACGCTGGCGAATAACCTCTTGCTCACGTGGAGTAAGCGTGTCTATAACCGCCAAAAGTTGTTCTCTTAAAAGGGATTGGGTGGCACTGTCGATTGGGGATTTGGCGCTCTCGTCAACAATAACATCCGCCATTTTTCCATCATCTTCCTCGCCCATTGGCGTTTCAAGAGAAATTGGGTCTTGCGCCGTTCTTTGAATTTCCATAACTTTTGCAACAGTAATTCCAAGTTCGTCAGCAATTTCCTCAATGGTTGGCTCTCGTCCAAGTTTTTGCATGAGTGAGCGCACAACTTTAACATATTTATTGATTGTTTCAACCATATGCACAGGAATGCGGATTGTTCTTGACTGGTCCGCCATAGCACGCGTTATGGCTTGTCTAATCCACCATGTGGCATAAGTGGAAAATTTGAAGCCTTTTGTGTAGTCAAATTTATCAACTGCACGCAAAAGCCCCATGTTTCCTTCTTGAATGAGGTCAAGAAAGGACATGGATGTTTTTCCAACATATCTCTTTGCCACGCTGACAACCAAACGAAGGTTTGCCTCGCACAAAACAGATTTTGCGTGTTCGTCACCCTGCATAACCTTTTTGGCAAGTTCCTTTTCCGCCTCCGCAGAAAGAAGAGGCACTTTGCCAATATCCTTCAAATACATTTTCACTGGGTCGTCCACGCTTGCCGACATAACAAGGTCGGAAAAATCATCCTTATACAAATCTTCATCATTGGTTTTGATTATTTTCACGCCGCGTTTTTCAAGCAACTGCAAAAATTTGTCAATATCCTCGCCATTTGCGCCCGCTTTGATAAGTGGAAAGCAAACATCCTCTTGGTTTATTGACCCTTTTTTCATGGCAAGTGCCTGAATTTTATCACATAGTGTTTTAATTTTGGCTTGTTGTTCTGCTGTTTCTGACATTAAATTCCTCCAAACTTTTGTTTTTTAGTTGCAAAGCAATTTGTCCTAGTTTCTTGGCAAACTCGCCCCGCTCTAATAAATTTTCGCTGTTTTTGTATTGTTCGTTTATTTTTTGTTGCATCTCTCTTAGTTTTTGTTCCGCCACTTTCCAAACACAATTTTTGAAATATGTTTGAACATCCCCGTCAAATTCTGAAAAATTGAAATTCAAAAGTTCCATCAAAAATTGGTCATCTTTTGCACTCTCATCATCAAATATTGCAGAAAGTGGCAAGTTTTCATCAATTATATCCAAATAATTTTCATATCCTGCCAAAAGTTTTCTGTAATCAATCTTTTCGTCAACATAATTTTTCTTGTGCAAAAGTGATGCTAAAATGAATTTTGTTGCTTTTTCATCGCCTTTTTCAACTTTTTCTTGAATTTTTGGCTGAATTTCAAGCGGTTTTGTTTCTTTTTTGTTTATTCGCAAAATATCTCGCCTCAAAATATCAATTGGAATTTTGGTTAAATCGCGCACAATTTCAAGGTATGGCTCATAAAGCGATGGGCTGTCCAATTTTGAAATTTCCGCCAAAACCTCTTTCACAAATCTGCCTTTTTCTTCGGCATCGTCAAGATTGTGCCTGTTTTTGTAATATTCAATCAGCCATTCCATGTAAGGCAAGGCGTTGTCAATCATTTCTTTAAGTTTTTCTTTGCCAAGATTGTTTAAAACTTCATCAGGGTCTTTGCCACCAGAAAGTTTAACCACCTTCAAATTGACATTCTCATTGCGGAACATATTGATTGCCCTAACAGTTGCTTTTTCGCCCGCACCATCGTTATCAAAGCAAAGAACAATGTTTTCATTGTAACGTTTCAACTCTTGCACATGGTCTTTGGTAAGCGCGGTGCCCATGCATGCCACAGTTTGTTTGAAGCCACCTTTGTGCATTGCAATAACATCCATCTGCCCCTCAACAAGAATAATCTTGTCCAAAAGTTGTTGTTGCTTTTGCGCTTTCAAAAGGTTTATGCCAAACACAACCTTTCCTTTTTGAAAAACGGGCGTTTCTGCTGTGTTTTTGTATTTTGCAAAATCAGTTTTTTCAAGCGCCCTTGCACTGAAACCAATACATTCCCCAAAAGAGTTGAAAATTGGAAACACAAGCCTCCCGCCAATCATATCAAACAGCGCCCCGTCTTTTTTGTTTGCAATTCCCGCTTCAAGAAGTTCGTTGTCCGTGAAGCCTTTGCCTCTCAAATAGTCCACAATTTCTGTCCAGTTTTTTGAGTATCCAATTTGGAAATCGTTCAACTCTCGCGTTGTGAATCTTCTTTTCTTTATGTATTCCTGCGCCTGCTTGGCGTCCTTGCCATAAAGATTTTCCACATAGTGTTTGTAAGCATAATCAAGTTCACTCAAAAGCCTGGCTCTTTTCTTTTTTGCAGCATCAAATTTTTCTTTATCTTGCATTTGAGGAATTTCCATGCCCGCCCTGTCCGCAAGAAACTTGACTGCATCCATAAAATCAAAATTTTCCATTTTCATTATGAATGTGATAACATTTCCAGATTCTTTGCAGCCAAAACAATGATAAAAACCTTCGTCATTGTTGATTGTGAATGACGGCGTTTTTTCGCTATGAAATGGACAACAAGCCCAAAACCTATTCCCTTTTTGCTCTAATCTCAAATAATTTGATGCAATAGTAACCAAATCGTTTTTTCTTTTGAGTTCTTCGAGCCATTCCGGACTGAAACCTTTACCTTGCAAAAATCCAAACTCCTGTTAACCTATATATACCAAATAAATTTCAAAATTCCTCTAACTTTTCTTTTAGAAAAAAGAAAAGTTAGTAAAAGAAAACCAATTTTTTGTTATTTCAGGTTAATCAAAATGATATTCTAAACAAAAAAACCGTCATTGACGGTTGAGAAAATAAAAGTTAGTCATTTTCAATTATAAAAAAACTTCGAAGTTCTGCCTTCACAAAACTTCGAAGATTATTCTTCGCAAGAGCGATTGCCCTAAATCGCCAAGCGTTGCTACGATTTACATTGCAGTCATCCCCACGCCATACCCAAATCCCGTTTTCCAATTTTGTCTTGCGTAGGGCTTTGCCCGGCACAGGCGCGCCTGTTTCTATTTTTTTATTTGCAAGGTGCTCACTTGGGGCCCCGAAAGTGCTTGCCACTTTGAGATTCTTCACTTCGTTCAGAATGACAGCAAAAACTTCTACGCAACTTCACCCTTCTCAAATCTCGTTTTCCAATTTTGTCTTGCGTAGGGCTTTGCCCGGCATACAAAATTGGAAATTCACTTCTACCGATGA
>CANRMV010000085.1 GCA_947631875.1 uncultured Clostridia bacterium | reverse complement strand
TGGTTAATCCTCCAACAGTGGAGCAAACCATTGAAATTTTGAACGGCTTAAAGGACACCTATGAGGCTTTCCACAACATAATCATCACAAATGAGGCAATTCAGGCCGCTGCAAACTTGTCGGATAGATACATCACAGACAGAAGTTTGCCTGATAAGGCGATTGACCTTATTGACGAGGCTTGCTCAAAGGCGAAAGTGAACTTCACGCTTAAACCTCAAAAGGTGAGAGATTTGGAGGATAAAATCAAAACGCTTTCAGCCAGCCGTGATGAGGCATCTTTGCAGAGAAATTATGAAAAAGCGGCAAAATTGCAATCGGAGATAATCAATCTTGAAAATGATTTGAAAGCACAAAATGACACAATCATCAAAAAGAGCGGCAGCAACCAAATTGGCGAAAACGAAATTGCTGAGGTTGTTTCAAAATGGACGGGCATTCCTGTTACGAAACTCACTGAGGGCGAGAAGGAAAAACTTATTCATTTGGAGGAAATTTTGCACAAACGTGTTGTTGGGCAAAATGAGGCTATTTCCGCTGTTTCAAAAGCAATAAGAAGGGCAAGAGTTGGCTTGCAAGACGGAAAAAGTCCAATCGGCTCATTCCTATTCATGGGGCCAACAGGCGTGGGCAAAACTGAACTTTCAAAGGCAATCGCAGAGGCACTTTTCGACAATGAAAACAACATTATAAGAATTGATATGAGCGAATATATGGAAAGCCACACTGTTTCCAAACTTATTGGCTCACCTCCGGGATATGTTGGCTTTGACGAAGGCGGACAACTCACAGAGGCGGTTAGAAGAAAACCATACAGCGTTGTTTTGTTTGATGAAATTGAAAAGGCGCATCCAGAAGTTTTGAATGCTCTTCTTCAAATTCTTGATGATGGAAGGCTGACTGACAGCAAGGGCAGGACGGTTTCCTTTAAAAACACAGTTATCATCATGACAAGCAACATTGGCGCAAATGAAATTTCCAAGCAGCGTCAACTTGGCTTTGGCGGAGATGAAAAGGCAAGCGAAAAGGACATCTATATGGATGCCTTAAAAAAGCGCTTTAAGCCAGAACTCATAAACAGAATTGATGTGATTTGCATTTTTGACACACTCACAAAACAAGAACTTATCCAAATTGCAAACATTATGCTTGACGGCATAAATAAGAGGTTGAAAGCCAAAAGTTTGTCACTTAAAATTGATGCAAAAGCCATTGATTTTATTGTTGCCAAAGGCTCAAATTTGATTTATGGTGCAAGGCCACTTAAAAGATTTATTGAACAAGAAATTGAGGATAAAATTGCTGAAAAAATATTGCTTGGACAACTTCCAGAGCATGGCACAATTTCTGTTGAACTTGACGGAAATCAACTTTCTTTCAAATCTGTGTGACAACTTGCAAAAAACGTTTTGAAAAAAACAAAAAATTTGCTAAAATAAAAAGGCAAAAGGAGATAAAATATGAAAATTACATTTGTTGAACAAAAATACAAAATTGCAAAACGTTTTAAAGACGTTATGACCGACAAATTGAACAAGTTGGATCGTTATTTTGGCGATGATGCTTCGGCAAGAGTTGTTTGCTCAAAGCAGAACAAGAATGAAAAACTTGAAGTCACAATCACAAACAAAGGGCTTTTGTATAGAAGTGAAGTGACCGGGCTTAATAACTATGAAAACATAGACCTCGCCTTGCCAAAACTTGAAAGACAGATTGTTAGAAACAGAGGCAAACTCAACGACAAAAAACGCAAGGTTAAAGATGAAAGTTTTGAATTTTTGGAAGAGGCACCAACACTTGAACTTCCAGACATTTATAAGAAGAAAACTTTTGCTCTTGACCCAATCACAGTTGAAGAGGCAAAGGATGCAATCGAGCGTTTGGGGCACACCTTCTTCATTTTCCTCAATGCAGAAACGGGACATGTTAATGTTCTTTACAGAAGAAATGACACAAAATATGGCTTGATTGAAGTTACGTTCTAAAAATGCTAAAAAACAAAAAAGAGGCATAAACACCTCTTTTTTTAATATTTTTTTGCAAAATTTATGATTTTTTTTGATTTTTTAAGCAAAATATTGCTATGAAACGATTTTTTGCCATTATTTTATGTTTGTGTTTGTGCTTTTTGGCTGGTTGCGAAAATGAGACCAAAGTTCTTGCAGCGCATATCAGTGATATGACGGGAGCAAGAAGCACCGACTATGCCATTAAGGTTGTTTTGGATGACGATGAAAGAGTTAACGACAAATTTGTTGATGTGCAAATTATGAGTAGCAAAGATAATCAAACTCTAACTTTTGGGCAAGAACTTCAAAAAAGCCACTTGATAACAATTCCTAAAAAAGACTATTGGTATAATTTAACTTATCTTATTTCAAATGCAAATGGAGTGCCAGAGGAGGGGAAATATCAAAAATATGAAGAATATGGCGATAGAGTGTATATGTTTTCTTCCTCGAATGATGTTAAGTTGAAGTTTAGAGTGGTTGTTGGACAAGTGAAAGTGAACAAAGAAACCAATGAAAACATCCTTGTTTTAAGCGAAGATATTTCGGAGGAGGTTGAAATTGAGGTTAAAAAGGCAAAAGACTAATAAAAAAAGTGATTTACAACTTGTAAATCATTTTTATTTTTCACCACAAATGTGTTATTATTATAAAAAGGTGGTGGAAAAATGCTGTCAATTAAAAACTTATATTTGAAGTTCACAAAAGAGTTTTATGCACTTGAAGATGTTAATTTGGATGTTGCACCAGGCGAGAGTGTGGCTTTTGTTGGCGAGGAAAACAGCGGGAAAACAACTCTTTTGCGCGTGATTGCAAAACTTGAAGAATATGACAGCGGGGAGGTGTATATCAACAAAATTCCTCTCAAAAAGGTGGACTTTAAAACTGACATAAGTGTGGGCTATGTTCCTTATCATCCTGTGTTTAAAGAAAACAAAACTGTTTATGAAAACTTTAAATACATTTTAAACAAAAAAGGCTACAAACCTGCCGAAGCGGAAAAGATGATAAACAATGCCATTATTGATTTTTCCATTGAAAAAATTCGCGATGAAAAAGTGAAAAACATTCGCATTGAGGACAAATATATTTTGTCACTGATTAGGTTGTCTTTCAGAAAACTTGATATGCTTCTTGTGGACAACATTTTTGATGAAATTTCGGATATTTATGTTGATGCAATTTTGAGTTTAATCAAAAAAATGAAAGGCCCAGAAACAACACTTATTGTTGCAACAACTAGGCCTGAAATTGCAGAAAAAATTTGCAAAAGAAAACTTTACTTTGAACACGGCAAAGTGAGCGAAGCAAATTAAAATTGAAAAATTAGTTGTTTGAAAGAGGGTGGAATATTACAAATTTGCCTTTGTAAAAACTGCCTTCTTTTATTTCTTTTTTTTATTCTCTCTTCTTCAATTTCTTCATAGGAAAAATTGTGGATTTTCAAAAAACACATAAAATTGAAACAAATTTCGTTAAAAATTTGAATTTTTTCTGCATTTTTTGCACTTTTTTCAAATTTTTCACTTAAAACCTTTAAATCTTGTGCAATTTTAAGTTCACTTTTGCGTTTTGCTGGAACATCAAAATTTGGTGTCATCTTAAAACATTTTGACATATCAACCAAAACTTGACACGTGTCTATGGCGATGTTTTTTGTCATATATTTTTTTGCTTTTGCAAAATTTGGAACTTTTGAAAATCCTGTGAAATGGTCAGATTCGGTTTCAAGTTTCTTTTGCAAATAACTGAGGCACTTTTGCTTGTCATGTGCAATCTCAATTCTGCCTGCTTTTTGCACAAGTTTTTTTATCAACTCTTCTTCAAGTTGGGCGTGCGTTGGCTTCACAAGTTCAATGTTTGCACTTTTGCAATTTTGCTTTGTGAACTCACAATTTTTCTCTCTAAAAAACACTATTTTTTCCATGCGAAAATTATACAATTTTATTTGAAATATGTCAAAAAAATAAGCGATATAAGCATAAAATTATTTGACTAGGATTGGACAAATATTTTATAATAAAAAGGAAATAAATTTTAAAAGGAGAATGATTATGATAGGACTTTGGATTGCACTTGGAGTTGTTGGAGGTTTACTTCTTTTGTTTTGCTTGTGGCTTGCTCTTTCTTACAATTCATTTGTGAAACTTAAAAACGAAGCAGAAGAAAGTTTTTCTGCAATGGATGTTTGCATGAAGAAAAGATATGACCTTGTTCCAAACATTGTGGAAACAGTGAAGGGGTATGCAAAACACGAGAAGGAAACTTTGGAAAGGGTGATAAAAGCGCGCAATGCAGCGGTTTCGGCTGGCAGTGATGAGGAAAAGGCTGCCGCAGACAATGTTCTTACGGGGGCACTTAAAAGCATTTTTGCACTTGCTGAAAACTATCCAGATTTGAAAGCCAACACAAACTTTGTTGACTTGCAAAGGCAACTAACAAATCTTGAAACTGAAATTGCAAATTCAAGAAGATTTTACAATGCAACTGTTAAAAACTTAAACACAAAAGTGGAATCATTCCCAAGCAATTTGGTTGCGAAAATGTTTAAGTTTAAAAAGAGAACTCTTTTTGAGGTTGACAACACCGAAGAACGCAAAGCGGTTAAGGTGGAGTTTTAATAAATGAAATTAAATTCGAAAAAAATCGGGCCGGGAATAGCATTTGTTGTTCTTGCTGCTTTGTGTTTGCTCATCTTCTTTTTGACGCCAATCATTCCTACGCAGAGCGAAAACTATGCGATTGACAATTCCGTGACAATTTCAAATTTACACATAAGTTCAAAGGCTTCGCTTGAAAACAAATTCGATGTCACTGAAACTTTTGATGTCACTTTTAATCAATATGGACTCCGTGAGGTTGTGAGAT
>CANRMV010000084.1 GCA_947631875.1 uncultured Clostridia bacterium | reverse complement strand
GCCCCAGCCAAGCCGCTGCCTCGCAAAATGTGCATCAAAATTGTTTCCGCCTGGTCCATCTGTTGATGAGCAAGCGCAACCTTGTCAACAATGTCCTTTTTTACAAGAGCCTCAAACACTCCATATCTTGCCTCGCGGGCAGCGGTTTCAATGCTGATTTTTTTCTCACGAGCAATCTTTGGTGCATCCACAGAAAATTTGTAACACCTCACTCCCATTTCCTTGCACTTTTGCATAACAAATCTTGCATCATCTTCACTTTCTTCGCGGATGCCATGTTCCACATGAATTGCAACAACTTCAATGTCAAGAGCGGTTTTGTTTTGATTTAAAAAATGAAGAAGGCTCATGCTGTCAATTCCTCCGCTGACACCAACTCCAATAACATCGCCTGCTCTAATCAAATCGTTTTGTTTAATGAAATCCAAAATTTTTTCCATTGTCTTTCTTCCCTCTTAGTTTAAATAATATCACAAAAAAAACACAAAAACAATAGAATTTACAAAAAAATGCTTAAATTTTCACTTTTTTAAGCATTTTTATCGTTTTTTTTGTGTATTTTTTAAAAATCCAATATTTTTATTGCCACCACCGTCATATCATCAACCGCATATCCGTTGTTGCCCGCAAGTGCCATTTCAAGAAGTTCATCGGCAAACTCCTGTGGATTTTTTGTTTTGATTGACTTTATGCAATCCACAAGCGCATCATCAGAAACAAAACTGTCGCTTATTCCGTCCGACACCAAAACAACAACGTCTTTCGCGGACAAGCACTCTTTTTCAACCAAAGGTTTAATCTCGTCAACAATTCCCATTGGAAGTGCACCCGTTTCAATTTGCTTGCACCCATTCTCATTCAATATAAAGGATTTTGGCGTTGCCATTTTGATGAAATCGCATAGGCCATTCTTTTGGTCAACCACGCAAATGTCCAGCGCGCTGAAAATTTCCTCTTTGTGCAGTTTTAAAAGTTTGTTCACCGTTGACAAAATTATATCATTGTCAAAGCCCGCCCTATAAAAATTTTCAATCAAACTTATTGAAAGTTCGCTTGCCTTCTCCGCCTTGTCGCCACTTCCCATGCCATCACAAATTGCAAACAACAGTTTGTTGGCATCAAGTTTGATGATGCTGTATGTGTCACCACTCACCTTCGAGCCATTTTTTGTGCGCTGGCTGACACCAAACAAACAGTCAAATCTTGGCGCGGTTTGCAAATTCACAACAGTGTATCCCGGCCGTGAAGAAGCAAAAGTTTCAAAAACAGACATCTTTTTGCCACAAATTTTGCTTACACAATCCACAATTCTTTTCTTACCAGCATCGTCATTTCGCACCACAACAGAAACCACTTGTGTCCACTCGTCTCTTTCATAAACAACCACATCTATACAAATTATGTTGTGATAGGTCAGTTCGTCCAATATTTTGCTTTCACGTGCAGTGTCAAAGGAAACATTGCTTTCAACCTCACTTGCCAGGCCGCCCAAAATTTTGGAAACGCCCAAAAGTTGGTCTGCCATGATAAGTTTACTTGTGTCAACATCTTGCACCATTGTCATGTATTTTTTGTATTGTGAAGTCAAAGCGTTTATTCCGCTCAAAATTGAAGTGGTTTGTTTGCATCTTGATGTCAGATGCGAAGGAATGTCCAAAAGCGTTGCCCTTCCTTTGTCAAAAGCAATTTTAATCAGTTCGTCAAAAACCTTTTTTGTGCTTTCGGCATATGTTCTGTGGCAATGGCTGCGCTCTGGGCAATAGGAACAAATTTTATCCACCAGTTCTTGTTGTAAAATTTCTTTCACATCCTCAAAGGACATATTCTTTTTCATCAAATTGCGATAAATCAAATTTATATCGTTAAAAACTTCCGCAAGATTTCCCAGCCTATTGTGCAAAATTTCTCGATTTCTGTTCACCACATTTTTCATCGCCAACCTGTCGCGTGAGAGGTTGAACACCACAGCAAGTTCGTTGCAGAAGGAATTTGGCAGAATAAAAAATGCAACTGAGGAAATCAAAACAGGTAACATTTGAATGATGCCAAAAGAATAATAAATTTTAAAATAGAAACCCATCAAAAGTTCGGCGGCAATCACAGCCAAAATCATAAAAATGCGATTTTTTCTTTTAAAGAGCAACGCCGAAAGTGCCCAAATCACAAAGGGCGCAATAAACAAAGGGTTGTTTGTTGCAATAAGCGTTCCAATTCCGCCGATTGACGCCAACAGCAAAGTTAACAAAGATGTTGAGCAAGATGCAAAGACCAAAAGCACAAAGCACATAAAAAGTTTTAAAAAACTAAATTGCCCAGCATTCAAAACCACAAGCCCACCGCAAAGGCTGGCAAGAATTGAAAAGAGCGAAACAATTTCAAGCGCGGTAAGTTTGCTTGTGAAGCCTCGAATAATAAATGCTTCAAACACAATGATGCAAGCAAACATAAAGAGAACACCCAAAAACACTTCCACCAAGCAGAGAACAGGTGAAAATCCCCCGATTATTTGAAATGCAACTTCGCCCACTTGGCTTATTGTAGCAAAAAGGGCAAACTCCCATTTTTTCATATTCTTTTTGCACAGCACATGAAAGAAATATGGCACAATCAAACAAAAAGCAGCCACAATCAAACTCACTGCATTTTCCCAAGTTGGACAATTTAAAACGCCTGCAAAAACGTAGGCGGGACAAACCAACCACACCTTTTGATTTGCCCATGCAAGAGCAAACATTGCCCCAAACGCAAACGGAAAAATAACCATATTCACGCTTGAATTAAAAAGCACATAAAAAGCAGCAAAGAATGCCAAAAACTTCAAAAAAAGAGAAAAATATAAGTTTAATTTTTGTTTCATAGCACCACCTTCTTTTAATTTTAAAACAAATCAAAAAAAGATTTAGTGCAAAAAATTGCCAAATTTTGTTAAAAAAACGCAAAAAAATGCGATTTTTTTGTTAAAAACCGCATTTTAACCTTTTTCAATAAATTGTGTAAATTTTTCTGCCTCTGTGTTTATATCATAACCCGCTTTTCTTAGTTCGTCAACATTGGACTTTCTTTTAAAGTTGTCCCTATCACTCATTATCTTTTCCGCCCAAGTTTTTGCTGGGTCTTTTAAAGAACAAAACACAAAGTTGTCCGCAATTTTAGTGTCTTTCGCAAGTGTATCAGATGCATAAATTGGGACTCCGCTTGCTTGCCCTTCAATCATAACAACCGACAATCCTTCAAACAGCGAAGGGAATGGCATAACATCAAACGCTTGAAGAAGCCTCTCAACATCAGCGCGCAAGCCCAGAAATTTCACGCTGTCATCAAGATTTAACGCTTTCACCTTATTCACAAGTTTTTGCTTTTCCTCTCCCTGACCAACCAAAAGCAAAACCGCTGACGGCTCTCTTTTCTTTATCTCTGCAAATATATCAATCAAAAACTCTTGATTTTTTTGAAAATGCAACCTTCCCACATGCCCCACAACAAAATTTTCAGTCACACCCAATTCTTTTCGCACTTGCTCTCTCACACGCTTGTTAAAAGCATATTTATTCAAATCAATGGCATTGTTGATGATTTTATATTTATCACTTCTGCGAATTTTTTGTGAGTAAAAATATTTGCCCGCCAACTCTCCGCAAGCCCAAAAATTGGTTGCATATTTGGTAAGAAATCTTTTGCATATTTTGTGCTTAATGCCCTGCCCCAAATTGCCCATATTATGGCTGTTATGGCTGTGAATAATTCGAATTTTTACTCCATATTTTTTTGCATATTTTAAGTAAATAAGATTTGCAAAACAATCATTAACCCAAACAGCATCATAGGAATTGTTTTGAAAAATTTCATTTAATTGTTTGCGAAATTGCTTTTTCCTCTTAGGGGTCACCCTATAAATCTCGCCGCCCAATTCTCTTATCTCTTGTTCGTAGGCAAGCGTTTCACAGCATGAAATAAAATCAAATTGAACTCTGCTTCTGTCAATGTGCTTATAATAATTCATAATGACACTTTCCACTCCGGTTGGATTGGCAGTCATTCCATAAACCAAAACTTTTTTCATTTTTACTCCACAATAATAGTTTATTTTATCATATTTTTTCAATTATTGTAAAGTAAATTTCGCTAAATGGATTTCACTTAAATTTGGAAAAATTTTAAAATTCCGCAAAAAAGGTGATAGCAAAAATTTTGGCGATATGTTTCATCTTGTAAAAGTTTTTCCTCCTCTGCATTTGAAAGAAATCCGCACTCAACAAGTATGCTTGGACATGGCGAAACATTTAAAACGTAAAAATCGCCAACTTTGGATGTGAGTTTCGCGTTCTCTATGTTGTTGTGCAGATTTTGGGAAACACTGTCCGCAAGCGCCTGCCCGCTTTCACTGCCCTGCGCATAATACACTTGTGCCCCGCGTGCCTCAGATGAAGGAAAACTGTTCATGTGGATGCTCACAACCAAATCCGCCTTTGCCCCACAAATAATTTCCTTTCTTTTTTCCATTTCACTTTTTTTCTTGTTGCTTGCAAAAGGATTGTAAAGCCCGTTCATGTCCTCTCGCGTTTGCACAACCTTAAAGCCATATTGTTTGCAAATTTTTTCCAAAGTTTTGGCATACTCCAAATTCAACTCGCTTTCAACTGTGTTTTTACCAACCGCTCCGCCATCCTTTCCGCCATGCCCGGCATCAATCACAATCACATGCTCCGCCTTTGGCATAAAAGTTGGCCGAATGGCAGAAAAATATATCGCCACACTTGCAGCCACAAGCAGAAAACAAGCCGCCAAAACAAAATATTTCTTTTTTAAAACAAAAAATCTGTGTTTTTGGGGAAACATATGATATTTTATTTCTCAAAAATTTCACTTATAACAAAATAAGAAAACTTTTAAAGTT
>CANRMV010000083.1 GCA_947631875.1 uncultured Clostridia bacterium | reverse complement strand
GCATTTAGTTTGTCCAAATTAACTTGTTCAAGATAGTTTTCTTGCAAATTTGTTTGCGAACCAAAATATTTTGAAAAGTCAAAATCTTTGCCAAACAATTTTGGAAGTGGCATGATGATAACAAGCAAGATGCAAAAGGAAAACATGGCTTTGGTGTATTTGTTGATTTGCCCTTCCGGAAGCACAAATTCTGAAAGCACACTTAAAAGAATCATGCAAGTTATGCTTAAAAGCCAAGAGGAAACTGCACTCACAAAATCACCTCCTTAAACCAAGTTTGCGCTGGCACAAATCAGCCCTGTCAGCACCAAATACATAAACGAAATTGCAACAAGCAGCGCCACAAGAAGTGAAAGGCTTTTTGAGAGGTCGCTTATGAACGAGGCAATTTTTTTGTCGCCGATTGGCTCGATGATTCCTGCCATAAATTTAAGCGCAAGCATAAAAATAACGATGTTTAAAATCGGAGAAATAATGCTTGACAAAAGAAGGAACAGCCCAACTCCGCCAACAGCGTTTTTGATAAGCACACTGCTTGCCATAATCACCGAAAGCCCGTCTGAAACATAGCCGCCAATGATTGGAATATAACTTTTGATTGCAAATTTTGCAGTGCGAATTGAAAGCCCGTCAACCGCTCCCGCCATTATGCCTTGAATGCTCACAAAGCCCAAAAAGATTGTGAAACACAGGCCGATTGTCCACTTAAAAGCGGAGTGCAAGAAGGAAACGAAGTGGTCTAGTTTTATGTTGTTTGAAAGATTTCCAACGATTGAAAAAACAATGGAGAAAATGAAAAGCGGAAGAAGAATATAGGTTATAAATGAGATTATCACACTGCTAATCATGCCGATTGCGGGCTGAAAAATGCCCACAGAAACGCTGCCGCCAACAGCGGTTAGAAGAGTTAGCAAAATTGGAAAAATGCCGTCAAAAATGCCTTTAATTGTGGTTAGCGTTGTGCTTGTCAGTTGCACAAGTTGCACAAGCGATGCCCCAATAAACACAACCACCATGCCATAGGTGACAAAATGCACAACTCCGCCAATGGATTTGCCGTTTGTGACCGGTTTTAAGGACGCCACCATGCCGCCCAAAATGGAAATTGCAATAATGCTTGCAATGATTGGCAGCACGCTCTTTAAACCCTGCCAAAAAATGGACAAAACCGCCGCAAAAAAGTTTTGAGAATTTTCGGCATATTCACCCGAAATGCAAAGTCGCACCTTTTCTTTGAAACTGTTTGATGCAAACATTTCTTTTGCAGAAGATGAAAGCCTCGAAACAATGTCCTCAATGGTGGAAAAGTCAAGTTTGGAAATTTGATTGTCAACCTCTTCGGAAATTTCCTCTTCAAGTTCGGCGGTGTCGGCAGTTTGTGCGTATGCCACATTATAAAATGGAACAAACCCGCGCGAAATGTCAAAACTTCCATAAAAAGAGGAAACAAAAACAAATAGAACAATCAAAATTAAATGCACTCTCACCGCCAAGCCCTTCCTTTTGGCAGTTTTAAACATTCTCATTTCGGCAGCAATTCCATGACAATGTCAAGAATACTCGTCACGATTGGAAGGGAAATGACAAGTATTATAACTTTTCCGCCCAAAAGCACTTTGTCGCCAAGACTTTGATTGCCGGTGTCTTGGCAGATTGAAGCGGTGAATTCGGTTAAATATCCAACGCCGATGATTTTGAAAATCACGCCATAAAGCGAGGAGTTCAGCCCAGAAAAATTGAAGATTGTGTTAAAGGTTTCAAAGATTGAGCCAAGATAAGTTAGGAGGTAAAAAACAATAATCACCCCGCCAATCACGGAAATTATGATTGCAAAGTCAGGGCGAATTGGCTTGATTATGATGCACGCAATGCAAGTTATGATTGCGATGCTCAAAATTTTGTATAAAGTGTCCATAAACCTCCAAAAGTGCTAGAAATTAAACATGGTTTTAATCGTGTCAAAAAGTTGTCCAATCATGCCAAGCACCATAAACAGCACAACCACCACTCCCGCAAGCGTTGCAAGAGTTGAAATGTCCTCTTTGCCACTGTTTTTAAGGATTTGCCCCACCACAGCGGTTAAAATTCCAACAGCGGCAATTTTAAAAATTATGTCAATATCCATCCGCCACCCCTAAAACAAAATAATAGCAATAAACAGCCCCGCCACAACGCCAAGTTTAATTGAAAGCGAGCCATATTTTTTTTGTTCGGCGTCACATTGAGATTTTATTTCGCCAAATCGAAGGCAAAAATTTTGAATTTCCCTTGTTTGATTTTCCACATCACTTCTGCCCAAAGTTTTCAAAAACATAAGCACAAAATCCTTTTCCTCAGGCTTTAACACTTGTGCATTTTTAAAGATGTTTTCTTTTGTGAGTTCGCATTTCTTATCAAGAAAATCAACAAATGCATCGTCAATTCCCAAAAGATGCTTTTTGTTGTTCATATCAAAAGAGGAAAACAAAACTTTCAGCCGCTCGCGTGAAAAGTTGATTTCCAGCGACAGTTTGTCCGCCAAATTTATGAGTGCACCCCAAAACCTTTTTCGTTTTAAGTATTTTAGTGAAAAAAAGTAGCCCACCCCAACGCATAAACAAAAAAGCATCACAATCAAAATATATTTCATATTCCCTCCCGCAAAATTCTTGAAAAATTTTCGTTGTAAACCCCTTCAAAAGTGCCAGGCCCATTTCGTTTTGAAAGCAAAACATAACGCTTAAAAACTTTTTCTTTAATCACCTCTTGAAAGAGCGGTTTTTTCATAAAAGTTTCCATGCTGTCCGCGTGAGTTGATGCCAAAAGTTTTATTCCACAAGACGAAGCATAAAGCAGTGCTTGCATATCCTCTTCTTGTCCAAGTTCGTCAGTCACAATAATGTCTGGCGAAAGCGAGCGTATGCCGTTTTCAAAGCCCACTTTTTTGCTTGAAAAGGCAATTTTGTCGGTGAATTTTGAATTTATGCCGCAGTCAAGTTCGCCGCGTTCGTCCAAGAGCAAAACATTGTAAGGCAAATTTCTCTCAGAAAGTTGAAAAACAAAATCCCGCAAAAAAGTTGTTTTTCCACAAGCCGGCGGCGAAATTATAAGCGTGTTTTCAACTCCGTTTTGCGTGACAATGTAGGGATAGGCCGCAAGCGAACAGTTTTTAACAGTGTGCGGAACTCTTATGTTGCATCCAGCAAAATTGGTCATAGTTTTGATGTGACCATTTTCCTCAACCAAATTTCCACTTATGCCAATTCGCACCGCCTCATCGGTTATGATGAAGCCTTTTTTGATTTGTTCATTC
Organism: uncultured Clostridia bacterium; assembly: GCA_947631875.1. Lineage (GTDB taxonomy): Bacteria > Bacillota > Clostridia > Christensenellales > UBA1242 > Caccovivens. The sequence continues at coordinate 1,661 of CANRMV010000083.1, read as the reverse complement.
ACGGAATAAATTGAGCATTCACTCGCCCGAAAAATCACATCCTCAACCATAATTTTGCTTGCATAAAGGCTTTGTTTAACATTGCTTGTAACCCCGTTTTCACAAAGAAAGAAGTTTTTTCCGCTGACATTTATCACAACGGGCTTGTTGGCTCTAAGCCTAATTTCGTTGACCGCTCGCATATTCACTTTTTCATTTAAAACACGAGAAAAGTTGTCTGGCAAAATCTTTTCAAGCATACAAGCCTCCTTGTAAGTATGATATGAACGCCAAACCCGCCAAAAATAAAAAAAGATGACAAATTTTGTCATCTTACTTACTTTTCTTTTGAGAAAGAGAAGTAAGCAAAAGAAAACCAAATAAAATTTAGAAAATCGATGTTCGTCTATTAATTTATTTGTGAGAAAGAAAAGCAAAAAAAGAAAATCTAATATATAACATCAAAATTACTTGATTTTCTTTTGCCTTCTTTTCTTTTTTTCAAAAGAAAAGAAGGAAGGGGTAACCTTCCTTCCATCATAACTAGGCAAATGCTCTGTTGTGGTCTGACCGACTGCCTCACGGAGTTTTCACTCCACCAAAGTTTCCTCATGGCACATCAATCGGTCTTTTTAATGCTGCTTCCGTCAAGATCTGACATGGTTCAAAGGGACTGATTGCATAAGACCTTGATTTCATCATAAAAAGTCCATGCACATCTTCAACCAAGCCACCCCTCGGCAAGCGTTCAACCCTGCTGTGGCGGTTTGCAGGTTACAGGGCACCGCCAACTCCCCGTCTAGCCTAGCAAAAGTATTATAATCATAAGCAAGAAAAAAGTCAAGCAAAAAGACAAAAACGCTTAAAAAAGAACAAAAAAAGAGGAGTTATTCCCCTTTCTTTTGCGTTTGTTGTTTCGGCTTTTTGTTGGATTTGACAATTTTTTTGAGATTGTTTGCCTCTTCTTTAACAGCCTTTTCGCCTTTATTTACAAGTTTTTTGGCGTCATCGCAGTGTTTATATAACAATGCACCTGCAACCAAGCCTGCTCCAAAGCCAAGAATCATATAAATTTCTTTCATAAACCCTCCTAAAAATAGGGTTTGCAGAATGTCGAAATTTATACATTAGTAGTTAAATCTGTCGAGCATACTGATGATTTTTGAATAACAAACTTGCGAATTTGTGGCGGTTATCAACTTTTCTTCAAATATGGTTTTGCTCCCGTCGCAAATGGATATGATTGAACGAGGATTTGCAAGCCTTATATAGTTTGCCACATTCACAAAAGTTTTGAAAACATCTTCCTTGTCAAACAACTTGTTTGGGCAGTTGTAGAGCAAACTTTCCACCAAAATTTGATTTGGAATGCGGTTGTAAGCCTTTGAATAGAGTGCATTGAAAATTTTGACCATATTCACAAACATATCCCCACACTCTCTCATTTTGTAGTTAAGATTTTCAAAACGATTGCCAAAATCCACCACAGTGTAGCGGTTTTTCATTTCATTATACAGTTTGAATTGTGAGGTTTTGTGGTCAAAAATGCAAACAAAGATGTTCACCTTAACATTTGTTCCAAAATCCTCTTTTCCAACAAGAGAAATGTATCTTGGATATTCTGTGATTACAGAAGTTTCACTTAAATTAGGATTTACTTCAATCCATTACTTCTCAAGAAA
>CANRMV010000082.1 GCA_947631875.1 uncultured Clostridia bacterium | reverse complement strand
TCATGAAAAGCCCCAAACAGCCTGATGATGTGGTTTGTTTCGTTTTTGCTGTCAATAAGCCCGTCTCTTATTGAAAAATGTGGTGCGTGTGATGGAAAAGGTGCGATTGTAATGCCCAAAATTTGCAAATCCTCTTTTCTGGACAAAGCGTAACAAATTGCAAATTGGTCATCAATCTCATTGCAAACATCTGTGTCAATCAAAACTTTAATTTTTTTGCTCATATGGATTATTATAACAAAAAACTGCAATTAAACCAAACAAAACAAGCACTTTTTGAGGTTTTTAAAATAATTTAACTCATAAAGTGCTTCCGCCCACAACCAAAAACGCTTTTTAAATTAAAGGTCAATCGCCTTTCAATTTTTTCTTTATATTTTCCAAAATCTTGTTTTCAAGGCGCGACACCTGCACTTGCGAAACGCCCAAACGTTTGGCAATTTCGCTTTGCGTTTTGTCATAAAAATATCGCATGAGGATGATTTTTTTATCCCTCTCTTCAAGTTTGTTTATGATGTCATTAAGTGCAAATTTATCAACAAAGTTTTCGTTTTCTTGGCTGTCATAACGGTCAATAAATGTAAGCCCATCTTCTTCGCCGTCATCAAACGGCGTGTAAAGAGAAACAGGCATTTTTGCACTATCCATCGCCAAAACCACATCTTGCTCGCTTATTTTAAAGTGTTTTGCAATCTCGGAAATGGTTGCTTTTCGCCCATTTTGAACAAAAAATTCGTCAGAGAATTTGTTTATTTTAAGATTTAACCCCTTAATCGCCCTTGAAACCTTAACAGCCCCATCATCACGCATAAAACGCTTAATTTCGCCCACAATCATCGGCACAACATAAGTGGAAAATTTCACATTAAAAGACAGGTCAAAATTGTTTATGGCTTTCAAAAATCCCAAACAGCCAAGTTGAAAAAGGTCGTCATTTTCAATACCTTTGTCTTTAAACCATCTTATAACGCTTTTGATGAGTGGCGAATTTTCTTTAACCAAAGTTTCTTTGGCAAGTTCATCACCAGATTGTGCTTTTCTAATCAGTTCAAGGGTCTCTTCCTGCCCCAGCATCTAACCCACCTTAGATGAAACAGCAGTGGAAATTTTTTTGGTCATCCTCACCGAAGTTCCAAAACTATTTGACAAAACTTGCACATCATCCATAAAACTTTCCATAACAGTGAACCCCATGCCAGAGCGCTCGGCGGAAGGCTTAGAGGTGTAAAACGGCTCGCGTGCCTTTTCGATGTCTTTAATTCCAACACCTTTGTCAGAAACAGTGATTGTCACCATGTCATCTTCAAGTTCGCAGCGCAAAACAACATCGCCCTTAACAGAAGTTGGATAAGCATGAACAACGCAATTTGTAACAGCCTCTGAAACAGCAGTTTTGATGTCGGTAATTTCGTCAACAGAAGGGTTTAATTGCACACAAAAAGAGGCAACACAAACTCTTGCAAAGCCCTCATTCACTGATAAAGCCTTAAAAGTGACTTCCATAAAATTTGAATATTTCATAAACACTCCTTAAACAATTTTGGGCATAATGTCATAAAGCCCTGTCATCTTAAAAATTTTCTCTACATGCGTTGAAGGATTTGTAATAAAAATAGGGATGTCCTTTTCCTTCATTCTTTTGTATCGCCCAATCAAAACGCCGATGCCCGTGCTGTCCATAAAGGAAAGTTCGGAAAGGTCAATAATGATTTTGTCAAAGTCTGGTTTATCAAAAATTTCATCCAAAGTAAGCCTTGTGTAGGAAGCAGTATGTTCATCTAACTCCCCGCAAAGCAGCACATACAAACATTTGTTGTGAACACGACTTTTAACTTGCATAACAACTCCTTCGCAAAAAGTGTAACACAACAAATTTGTTAGATTTTGAAAGGTTTTATCGAAAAATAACTTTATTTGTCCACTCCATTTGCGTTATCATTCATCTTTCTTTTATCATAATAAATAATAAGCACAACAAAATAATTCCTACTTTGTCATCCCGAATAAAACTCTCATCAACATGTTCAACATTCAGTTGTTGCATAATACACTTTATGTGGTGTATTATGTTGCATACTACACAATATAATGTGTGATAAAATGTGCAAAATCTTTTGCACCAAATATCAAAAATATGGTAAAATATAATATAATCAAAAAAAATAAAAAAGGAATTTTTATGAAACAAAAAATTATCATAGACACCGATCCCGGCGTTGACGATGCCATAGCCATTATGTATGCACTCACCTGTGATCAACTTGAAATAAGCCTCATTTCTTCCGCTGGCGGAAACAGCCCTATTGAAAACATCACACAAAATGCTCTGCATCTCATGGATTTGTTTAACAAAGATATACCTGTTGTGCAAGGCTCTGCTAAACCTTTAAAGCGAGAGCCCATCTATGCTCCTGCTGCACAAGGCAAAATGGGCTTGGGTGACTACACTTATGACAGAACACAAATCAAGCATAAACTTGTTGATGGTGAAGCATGCGATGTTATATATAAAAAGTTGAAAGAAAACAACGGAAACACATCAATAGTGAGTATAGGGCCAATGACAAACATCGCAAAGATGCTTTTAAAATATCCTGACAGCAAAAACTTCATAAAGGAAGTTATTTTTGAGAGCGGAACAAAAGAAAAAATCTGTGACAAACCATACAAATCTTTCAACACCGGCTACGACCCAGAAGCAAGCGAAGTGGTGTTCAAAAGTGGTGTGCCACTCGTTATGATACCTATGGAACTTGGGCATTTTGCATATTTAGATAAACAAGACATCAAACGTTTCAAAGAATGCAATGAAACAGGAAAAATTTTTGGTAAGATGTTTAAGGGCTACCATGATTATCACGTTGGAAATCTTGGCGCAGCAGTTCACGATGCTTGTGCAATTTATTATTTAACTCACCCTGAGTTTGTTAAGCAAGAAAAAGCCTTTATTGAGGTTAAATATTACAAAACCGAAACTGAAAACTATGGATATATCGACATTGATTTTAACAAAACACCAAATGCAACAGTTTGCATGGATTTGGACATCAACATGTTTAAGTATGACATTTTCAAAGCCTTGCAAACATACAAGTAGTTATTAAAGTATAACTAATTTAATTTGTTTTTAAATCCACAAAACTGCATAAAGACAACAAAAAAAACGAGCACTTGGCCCGTTTTTTAAAGATATCTATTACTTTCCAAATTCAAGCTTGGATGAGACATTGAAATATGATGCTTGGCACAATATGGCTTGATGTTTTCTTTTGTGATTTGCTTTTCCAGCCTTTTTTTACTTCCAAAAACATCAAACAACCTCTCTTCAAGGTCAAAATCCATATGGACGCCGTATTCCACATAACCTTGCTTTTGAAGTTTTGGTGCTTCAAAACGTTGTCTCCATTCAGGGAAAATATCAAGATTTTTTGTTTGCACTTGAATGTTATTCTTCACAGGACCTTTTCCAATTTTCATCCTTTCAATCGCCATATCGGCCATGTCTTCAAACTGTTTTGAAATATAGTCTGGAATTGATTTTTTAACGCTTCGTTGAAGTTTCACATAAAAGTCCAAAAGAGCCTTTTTTCTTTCATCTGTTTGACAATCATCAGGAAAATTGCCATTCACAACATCGTTATAGCCACTTCTAACACTCTTCAAAAATTCTGTTTTAAATATTTGCACCAAATATTCTTTCAAAGACAAATCTTCCTTAAATCCCCTTCTAATCTTTCCAGGATAATTGCCAATTTGTTTAAATTCATGTGCAAACAAATCCTTAAAGAACTCATCAATGGCATCTCCCCTTTCTTGGTTGAAAGAAGAGTGTTTATATTCAGGCTCATCACCATAGCCAATAAATGAATTAATCCTGCACACAAAGTCATTCATTTTTTCAGCACCTTCAAAGAGTTCTGGTTTTTCTTTGTGAATATCTTCCAAAATTGCAATTATTTTTTCCACATTTTTAAAAGTTGTATAAACCAAAAATGTATCATTTCTGTCAGAACCCAAAGTCCAAAGTTTGCCATAAAGCCTAACTCTTTGCTCTTTACACTTACTTGCCAAAATCACGCTAACCTGTGCAGCATTTTCCGGAGTTAAATTTAGATACAGCCTACAAGTTGGCTTTTTCACAAACAAAAATGGTGTAAAATGAATAAAATCGGGATAAATCTTTCCTTCATAAACAGGACCATCTCCGCCCTGTGACCACATTGGTCTCAATCTCGACCCTTGAAATCTAGTTTCATAGCCCTTAAAAATAAATTCATAACACTGTTGTGAAGTCATGTTTTCTTTTTTATAAATATTTGAAGATTTGATCGTTGTTAAAGCCTTTTTTGTTGCCTCATATTCACATCTTTTTTCATCATAATTCACAATGTAATCATACCATAAATCATAAATTTTCTTTGAGAAATCAAGAACTCCTTGCACAGAAATATTTTTAGAAGGCGTCACATTTCGTTGCGTAAGAATTGTGTAGCCAGAATACCTTTTCATTTTGTATGGCAAAGCCTCTTTGAAAAGAGCAACAATATCCGCATTGTCCTTTTTTGCAATTTTCTTTAAAAATTTGATTTTTGCTTCATCTTCCTGCATAAACCACCTCTATATTTTCATTATAACACACAAATTTGCAAAAATCAATATGGAAATAAAAAATACACCTGATAAACCAAGTGTATTTTTAAAACGCAAAATCTTTTTCTTAAAATTACTTCAATTCAACAACTGCGCCAGCTTCTTTGAATTTAGCTTCAAGTTCTTTTGCTTCGGCAGCAGCAACATTTTCTTTAACCATCTTTGGAGCGCCGTCAACGATTGCCTTAGCTTCTGAAAGGCCAAGTCCTGTGGCTTCTCTAACAATTTTTATAACAGCAATTTTGTTTGCTCCAACTTCTTTCAAGAATACATTGAATTCGCTCTTTTCCTCAGCAGCTTCGGCAG
>CANRMV010000081.1 GCA_947631875.1 uncultured Clostridia bacterium | reverse complement strand
TATTATTGATTTAATTTTCTCAAAATTTTGTTTGGGAAAATAAAAAAAATAAAATTACAAGAAAATTGTTGAAAAAAATAATAAAAATATAATTAAAAACAAATTAAAAAATATTTTAAAATTCCATAACATCGAATTTTCGACCATTTTTAATAAAAAAAACAAAAAATAAAAAAAAACAATAAAAAATGTAATAAAAAATACAAAAAATAAAGGAAAGTATGGAAAAAATCACAGAAGAATTTGATAGCATTGTAATTGGTGCAGGACACGCTGGTTGTGAAGCAGCATTGGCTTTGGCGCGCACAGGAAACAAAACTTTGCTGCTTACAATAAGTTTGGATGCGGTTGCTTTTCTTGCTTGCAACCCTTCCATTGGAGGAACGGCAAAAGGGCAACTTGTTGCTGAGGTGGATGCACTTGGCGGACAAATCGGAATAAATGCGGACAAAACTGCACTGCAAATAAGAATGTTAAATCGTGGAAAAGGACCTGCTGTTCAAAGTTTGCGTGCGCAATCAGATAAAAATGCCTATCATTCTCTTATGAAGAAAACTCTTGAAGAAGAGCCAAACTTAACATTGCGACAAGGCGAAGTGGTTTCCATTGAACTTGAAGGCAATTACAAAATTGTTTCCACAAGGCTTGGACTTGTTTACAAAGCTAAGAGCGTTGTTTTTGCAACAGGTGTTTATTTAAAAAGTGAAATTATTGTTGGTGACGTTCGAGAAAAGACAGGACCAAACGGTTTTAAAAATGCACAATTTTTGTCTGACAGTTTAAAGAAGTTAGGAATAAAACTTTTGCGTTTTAAAACAGGAACACCTGTTCGAATTCATTCGCGTAGTGTGGATTATGATAAAATGGAAGTCCAATATGGAGAGGATGACATTTTAACTTTTTCCACGATGACAGAAGAAAAAGTTGAAAACAAAGCGGTGTGCTATCTCACCTACACCACCCCTAAAACGCATGAGATTATCAGGAAAAATTTGGATAAAGCCCCTGCCATTTCGGGAGAAATTAAAGGTGTTGGCCCAAGATATTGCCCTTCAATCGAAACAAAAGTTGTGCGCTTTGCAGACAGAGAAAGACATCAACTTTTTTTAGAACCAGAAGCATTAGACACTGATGAGATGTATCTTCAAGGATTTTCAACTTCCATGCCTGCTGACTTGCAAAAAGAAATGGTGCATTCCGTTGTTGGATTGGAAAATGGCGAAATTATGCGCGATGCCTACGCCATTGAATATGATTGCATCGACCCAATTCAGCTGAACCCAACGCTAGAATTAAAAACAACGCCGGGACTTTTCTTTGCCGGACAAATAAACGGAACAAGTGGTTATGAAGAAGCGGCCGCACAAGGAATTATTGCTGGAATAAACGCCAATTTATATAACAAAAACAAACCTCAACTTGTTTTGAAGCGAAGTGATGCGTATATTGGTGTTTTGATTGACGACATTGTGACAAAAGGAACAAATGAGCCATATCGAATGATGACCAGCAGGGCTGAATATAGGCTTATGTTGCGCCAAGATAATGCCGATATGCGGCTAACTGAAATTGGAAGAAAAGTTGGGCTTGTCAGCGATGAAAGATATGCTAAATTTCTAAAAAAGAAAGAAAAAATCGCCGAAATTGAGCAAAAATTGCAACAAAAAGTCAAAATTGATGACAAAATGAAAAAACTTTTCGAAGATTGCAAAGAACCTTTGCCAAAAGAAAACATTCGTTTTTATGACATGCTTAAACGCACAAATATAGATATTTTTCAAATTGATAAAGCCTACAACATTTTTGAAGGTTATGACAAAAGGCTACTAGATTTAGTGAATATTCGCGTGAAGTATGAAGGTTATTTGAAACAACAACAAGAAGATGTTGAGAAAATGCTTAAAAATGAAAATATTCCAATCCCAGCCGACTTTGATTTCAATGTGCAAGGTTTAAGACAGGAAGCAAGAGAAAAACTTGCACAAATCCGCCCGTTAAATTTAGGTCAAGCATCCAGAATTTCAGGTGTGTCCCCTGCTGATGTTTCGGTTTTGGCAATTCTTTTAAAAAAGGTGAAAAAATGACATATTTGCAAGAAATATTTGAGAAAAACGGCATAAAATTGGATAAAAATCAAGAAAAACAGTTTAAAACTTATTTTAGCCTGCTTGTTGAAACAAACAAACGCATGAATTTAACCGCAATAACAGAAGAAAAAGATGTTGTTGTAAAACATTTTTTAGATAGTGTGTTGCCTGCACAATATTTACCACAGAACAGCAAAGTGATTGATGTTGGAAGTGGTGCGGGATTTCCTGCAATACCCTTAAAAATCGTAAGACCCGACCTTCAAATTTGTATGGTGGATAGTTTGAACAAAAGAATTGGTTTTCTTAATGAAATTATTGTTGCACTAAATTTAAAAAATACTGAGGCGGTTCATGCACGAGCAGAAGATTTTTGCCAAAAGCATAGAGAAAGTTTTGATGTTGCAGTTGCAAGGGCTGTTGCAGAAACAAACACTTTGGTGGAATATTTGTTACCCTTAATAAAAATTGGCGGCGTGGCACTTATATATAAGTCAACTAAATTAGACGAAGAACTGTCCAACGCACAAAATGCGATTAAAATTTTAGGAGGAAGGATTGAAAATGTGGTTGATTTCACTTTGGAAGAAGAGTTGGAACGGAAAATTTTGATTGTACGCAAAACATCGTCCACACCCGCGAAATATCCAAGAGGACAGAATAAACCAAAAACAAATCCAATTAAATAAATAGAAAAAGCAAAAAAATAACGCAAAAATTATGCAAATTTGAATTTTTTGCATATTTTTTTGTTATTTTCTTTATTTTTTTTTATATTTATAGTATAATTTTCTTGAAAAACTTAATTGAAGGACAAATTTATGGGGAAAATTATTGCATTTGCAAACCAAAAAGGTGGAGTTGGCAAAACCACAACATGTATAAATGTTGCAACTTACATGGCCTTGATGGACAAAAAAATTCTTATTTTGGATTTAGACCCTCAGGGAAACGCCACAAGCGCCGTTGGTATAACAAAAAATAAGGAATTAAAAACCATTTATGACCTAATTGGCGGAGAAAGCAACTATGATGAGGTTATAAAGTCAACTATTGTTGATAATCTTTTCATCATTCCGTCAACTGTTGATTTGGCGGGTGCTGAGGTGGAACTTATACAAATTCCACAAAGAGAAAAGGTTGTAAAACGCATTTTGGACGAAATTAAGGATAGGTATGACTATATTTTAATAGATTGTCCACCTTCTCTTGGTTTAATTACTGTCAATGCTCTAACAGCATCAGACAGCGTTATAATTCCAATTCAATGCGAATTTTTTGCTTTGGAAGGTTTAACGCAGTTGATGAACACGATTAGGCTTATAAAATATCACTTGAATCCAGAACTTGATGTGGAAGGTGTTGTTATGACTATGAAAGACAAGAGATACAATCTTTCAAACCAGGTCAGCAACGAAATTATAAAATTTTTTAATAAGAAAGTTTACCTTACAACAATCCCAAGAAATGTAAGGCTTGCAGAAGCGCCAAGTCATGGGTTGCCGGTGGCTTTATATGATGCAAATTCAAAGGGTGCTGAGGCATATTTGAGTCTAGCGGAAGAAATTATGAAAAGAAATAACACACCTTTTAAAAAGATTTCGAGGTTGAGAAAAATAAAATTTACAGGAGGAAATGAAGAATGATAAATAAAGGTCTTGGACGTGGATTGAATGCTCTATTCAGCGAATATGACAACAATGGTTATGAAAACATAACCAATAAAAAAGAATCTTCGGGCGTTTTGGAGGTGGATATCAATAAGATAAAGGCCAACCCAAATCAGCCAAGAAAAAACTTTGATGAGGAAGCCTTAAAGGAATTGGCTGCATCTATAAAAATACATGGAATTGTTCAACCAATAGTTTTAAACAAACAACAAAATGGCGATTATATGATAATTGCCGGAGAAAGAAGATGGAGGGCGGCAAAACTATGTGGACTCGCCTCCGTTCCTGCTGTTATAAAGGACTATACCGAAAAACAAATTAAAGAAATTAGCATTATTGAGAATTTACAAAGAGAAGATCTTAACCCTATTGAAGCCGCAAGAGCGATAAAGCAACTTATGGATGAATATAATCTAACACAAGAGGTTGTTGCTGAAAGAATTGGAAAGAGCCGTTCAAATGTAGCAAATACTCTTCGTTTGTTAACGCTTTATCCAGAAGTGGTTAACATGGTCGAAGACGGCAGAATAACATCTGGGCACGCGAGGGCTTTGGTTGTTGTTGAGGATCCAAAAGAACAATTAAAGTATGCACAAATGGTTGTCAATAAAAATCTCAGTGTGCGAGATTTGGAAAAAGCGGTTAAAGTGGGGTTGAATCCTCCTAAAAAGATTATAGTAAAAGAAGAACAATCTTTGGAGCTAAGAGAACTTATAAACAGAATGCAAAAAACCTTTGCAACAAAAGTGGCAGCAATAGGAAACGATAATAAGGGACGCATTTATATAGATTACTACACGAGGGATGATTTAGATAGAATTTCTGAGATACTTGACCTAATTCACAAAAGAGAAATGACATTACAGGATTTGCAAAATTACAATAAACGAAGTAAGAAATAAAAAAGACGAACAAAAACGTCTTTTTTTTGTTATATTGTCCTATTTTTTAGAACAAAAACAAATTGTTTCACGTGAAACAATCTAAAATTTGTAGAATCGAATGTTTCACGTGAAACATTTTTGGTTGTGCCAAAAATATTGTTAAAGATTTTTATTCTCTTTAAAAAAATAAAAGTGACATACAAAGTTTGTATTATAGAAGCTTGATTTTTAATTTCAAATGTTTCACGTGAAACATTTGACAAAAAATTCAACCACAAAAATTTATTTGACTTGTTTTGATAAAAAATGTATAATCTATATGACTTTAAATTTTGGAGGTTTATTATGAAAAGTCTTAAAGGAACAAAAACAGAAAAAAATTTAATGGAGGCTTTTGCGGGTGAAAGTCAAGCAAGAAACAAATATACTTATTATGCCTCACAAGCAAAAAAGGATGGATA
>CANRMV010000080.1 GCA_947631875.1 uncultured Clostridia bacterium | reverse complement strand
TGCTTGGGCAAACAGGAATGTTGATAAAAAGGTCTATAAGTTTGTCGTTTTTGATGATGCATTTTTGATTTTTTAATATCTCCACAACAAGTTTTGCTTTGTCCGCAGAAACATGATAGTCCCGCACCAAAACTTCATGAATGAGATGCGGTTTAACTTCACCTCTTTCAATCAAATCTCTTGCAAATTTTGTTGGCCTCACCCCCGTGAGTGAACCCCATGACAAACTCTTTTTTGAAATTTTGCTTAAAACATCATACAAGTGATTTTTAAAGTGCCTTTTCATAAGGCTTTTTTGCAAAAGTGGAGTTGTGTTTGGCAAAATGAAAGTTTGCGTGTTCTCTTTTGCATCACTTCCGCTTCCTGTTTCAATCACGCTTGTGAGAGTGTTGCCTTCAAGCGAAAATGTGTGTTTCAATGAAAAAGGCAAGTCCTCTTCTTTGTAAAAAAGGTTCACCAAATCTTGCATATCCTTTTCAAAATCAGCATTTTCGCATTCAATCTTCATCATTCGCTCCTATAAACTTTCAAAACATGTTTCAAACTTGAAAAAGAGTTCATTATTGTTTCAAGTTCTTTCTTGTTTGTAATGGTTACAACAATTTCAAACACAAGAGTGTCTTTAAACTCTTTATAGCCAAAGCCTTTTAAGTTGCCTTTCAGCGCTCTTGCCGCCGTGTTCAAAGAATTTATAACAGAATTCAAATTGTCCGTTTCAACCTTTATAACCGCAACAAAATCTGTTGAACGGTCATCTTGCCACTCCGCTTTAATAAGGCGCTCTGGCTCTAAGTATTTGATGTTTTGGCAATTTGCTCGGTGAATTGTCACGCCTTTTCCTCGCGAAATATATCCCACAATGTCATCACCCGTAACCGGCGTGCAGCAGCCCGCATATCGAATAAGCATTCCGCTGTCACCATCAATCAAAATGCCGTCTTTGTTTTTCCTAACTGTTATGTGGTTTTCTTTTATGTTGAAAGGTTTGTCCTTATTATACAAATTAACAAGTCTGCCAACCACACTTGCCACCGTCAAACTCCCCGCGCCAATTTCGGCATAAAGCACATCAAGTTCTTCTATCATGTAAGTTTTTGCAATTTCGAGCAAATATTTTTCCTTTTGCTCCTTGCTTATATTCAAGTTTTTGGATTTTAAATTTTGCTCCAAAATGCTTTTCCCAATCCTAACATTTTCCTCTTTGAGTTGGCTCTTGAAAAATGCCCTGATTTTTGCTCTGGCACTTGATGTTTTGATGAAATTCAGCCAATCTCGCGAAGGACCTTTGCTGTTTTGATTGGTTATGATTTCAACCACATCGCCATTTGAAAGTTTTGTGTTTATTGGCACAATTTTTCCGTTTATTTTTCCGCCAACGCAGGTGTTTCCAATTTGAGAGTGAATGGCATAGGCAAAGTCCACAACGCTTGCCCCAAGTGGAAATTCAAGCACCTTCCCTTTTGGTGTTTGCACAAAAATTGATTCTCCATAAAGGTCCACTTTCAAAGTTTCCAAAAACTCGTCTGGCGACAAACTTTCTGCCGTGTCCAGCATCTGCCTAAACCAAGTGAGTTTTTTGTCAAATTCGTTTTGTTTGCGGCTTTTTTCTTTGTAAATCCAATGTGCCGCAATTCCATATTCGGCATGCTTATGCATTTCAAATGTGCGAATTTGAATTTCAAGAGGGCGGTCATTGTCGGCAACAATGGTTGTGTGCAAACTTTGATAGCCATTTGGCTTTGGGTTGGCTATATAATCCTTAACTCTGCCCTGAATTGGTTTGTATATGGCATGGATTTTTCCAAAAACGGAATAACAGTCCTCCACCGTTGGCACAAGAACTCTCATGGCAACAAGGTCATACACCTTTCCAAGTGTGATGTTCTTTTTGACAAGTTTTTTGTAAACGCTGTAAAAGTGCTTTTGTCTGGACTGAATTTCGCCCTCCAAAATTTGTTTAAGTTTTTGAGTGGTGATGTTGATTTGCTTTTGATTTGCCTCTTTTCCCATCAGTGCATCATTTTTAAACTGTTCAAAAACCTCTGGCTCTAAAAGTTCAAAACACGTGTCCTCAAATTCATACTTAAACTTTGCCAGCCCAAGCCTTTCGGCAAGCGGTGCAAAAATATCTCTTATCATTTGCACAAAAGTTTTTTGCTCTTGCGTGAGCGGAAGTTTTAATTCTTTTAAATCATACAAAAGCGTTGCAAATTTGATGATAATCACCCGCATATCTTGACAAATTGCAACAAACATTCGCCTAATGTCCTCAGCCTGCCCGCCTTTGGTTAGGCTTGAAACATCCCTTATTATCTTAAAAATTTCGTAAATTTTCTTTTGATTTTTTGTTAAATTCACAGAAAGTTTTTCCGCTTCTGTTGGTCTAACCTTAAAATATTGAAACAAAATGTATGCCACAAGAACTTCATCTTGAATGTGATATTCAATCATGGTTTCAATGACGGCATAAAGTCTTGGAAGGGTTAAATCTTCCAACTTAACATCATCAATAAGTTTTTGCTCTTTTTCCGTTAGGTTAAAATTTTCGGAAATTGTTTGCAATATTTTCTCTCTCATTTTGCTCCCAAAGTGCTTTTCAACAACATAAGTTTATTATAAAGTTTTGATTGTGTCAACTCTTTTTTAACATCTTGAACTGCCTCAATCCAAAGCCCGTCTGCTTCAAGTTCTTTAATAAGTCCAAGTTCTTTAAACACCAAATATGCAACATAAAAGGTGTCAAAGCCAACCTTGTTTTTCATCTTGGAATAATAGTCAAAAATGGAGTTGCATCTAGAAATTTGTTTTGATGTCAAAACCCTGAACACCTTTCCAAACGCATCTCGGGAAAGGTCCAAATTGGCATATCTTTGCTTGTCCACAGCCTTTTCCATAGGCAAAAAGATTTCCGCTTTTGTCACTTTTTGAATTTCGCTTAAATAACCCTCGTCAAGCACAGGCAAAAGGAACACAATTTTTGAAAAGTTTTTTGCCCATTCCACCCCAACAGGCGAAAGAAGCAGGCTGTTGTAGCCCGTGCAAGTTTTGTCGCAAATTCCAATGTGATAGATGTTTTCTTTTGAATATTCTCGCGAAAAATTAACAAAATCATAGGCGGAATATGTCACAAATGCTGTGCCAAAAACCTCGCTTTGCGTGCTGGCAACAAAGTTCAACAAATCCGCTTTTGGATAGTAAGAGAATTTGCAGCCCTCCCCTTCAAACAAAAGTTGTTGATATTGGAAAGGATAAATAAGGCTGTGGGCGTTTTCAACAATAAAACTGCCCATGTCAAAATCCTCAACAACGCCAACTTTTCCGCTTCCCTGAAACTCAAAAATAAAGTTTTTGTAGCGAGAAAATTTTAAACCATTGTAGTTTTTAAGATAATTAAAATAAATAAGTTCCAAGTCGCCAATTTTAACATCGCAATGCTGTGGAGTGTATTTTCTTGGCGTTATCTCAACATTCTCGGCGCAAATTTTAAATTTTGGCCTTGCGTTGTCGCATCCATAAGGCTCTAACAAAGAAAGTTCCTTCAAAAATCTGTCCGTTAAATCCTCACTCTTAACTTCCATGTCATAATATTTGATTGGAATGAAAACTTTGTCACTCACATGCTCAAAAGCGAATGCGTTCACACGATTGCAAAACTCTTCATAATGCTCTCTTTTTAGTGTCAGCCCGGCCGCCATAGTGTGTCCGCCAAAAGTTTCCAAAATGTCCTGCAAAGAGGAAAGCAATTCGTGGATGTTTATGTCATCAATGCTTCGCCCAGAGCCGTGCAAAATTCCGTCATCGGAAAGTGAGAACAAAAACACTGGCCTGTTGTAATTTTCAACAAGTTTTGCGCAAACAATTCCAAGCACGCCTTGATCCCATTTTTTTGATGCCAAACAAATCACGCGCGTTTTGGAGAGGTCCATTTTTTGAATGGCTTTTTCACAGTCCTCAAAAATTTTTGATGACAATTCTTGCCTTTTTTGATTGTGTTTTTTTATTCGGTCAAGATATTTCCTAACCGTCACAGCATCTTCGCACATATAAAGCGCAAGACTATCCTTTGCATCGCCCATTCGCCCCGAAGAGTTGATTTTGGGAGCAATTTTAAACGCAATATCGGTGGATGTTGCGTTTGTAAGTGAAACTTTGTTTTCTTTAAAAAGCATTTTCACGCCAAAAGGAAGTTTTTCCAACATTTTAAGCCCGCGCTTAACAATGTTTCGGTTTTCTCCCGTCAGCGAAACGATGTCCGCAATGGTTGCAATGGCGGCGATAGGCAAAAACTCTTCCGCTTTTTTCTGCCCAAGAAGCGCTTCGCTCATCTTATACGCCATTCCCGTTCCGCAAAGTTCGCGGAAAGGATAATCCTGCCCTTCAATTTTGGCATTCAAAATCAAAGTGTTTGGCAAAATTTCTGGGATTTCGTGATGGTCGGTGACAATAATTTCAATCCCTTTGCTTTTGGCATATTCCACCTCTTTGGCACACGAAATGCCGCAATCCACCGTGATGATAAGGTCTGGTGAAAACTCCTTTTCCACCTTGTCCAAACTCTCGCACGTCAGCCCATAGCCATCAACATATCTGTTTGGCAGATAAAAATCGGCATTTATTCCAAGTTTTTTCAGCGTTTTAAGCATAATGGCAGTTGCAGAAACCCCATCAACATCATAATCGCCAAAAATCAAAACTCGGTCGCCCAAGTCTCTTGCCAACTGTATCCTCTCGCAAAATTCTTTCATTCCTTTGATAAGAAATGGGTCAAGCAACGCTCCCATAGAGAGATAACTTTCAATTTCTTCTTTACTAGACAGTCCACGAGATAAAATCAAATACATTGTTGAAGGCAAGAGATTAAAACTTTCCGCAAACTCATTCACAAGAGATGAGTTTTTGTTAAAAAATTTCTTAAAAATCATTTTCTTGCACCTTAAACAAACTTTTTCAGATTTATTTTAACATCTTTTAAATTAAATAAGCAAACAAAATAAAGAAAAAACGCACCAATTTGTGCGTTTTCTTTAATCACTCATATTTTTGCCCGAAACGTCAACTTTTTCGCCCGTGAAGTTGTTTATTCTCTCTTTATATTCCTCGTAAGCCTGCTTACATGCCAAAACACG
>CANRMV010000079.1 GCA_947631875.1 uncultured Clostridia bacterium | reverse complement strand
AAAATATTTTTACACAATAGAGTTTAAATTAAATTGGTATAAACCAGCAGGTGTATCAGGTTATGGTCCAAAGCACCACTTTGAGGATGTGAAATGGGAAAAAGGAACTTCTAAAATAACCAAATTGGTGCAGGGTGATGTAATCGTCTTGACGGAATATATAGCCAGTGGCGTTGCATATAGGACAAATTATAATATCGTAAGGGATGGAGTATTTTCATCAACATCTTGGGGGCTTAATCCTTGGCCAGATGACACAGCGGCTCATGCAGAAGAGAGTATGACATCTTACACCTTAAATCCAAATGATGATAAAAATGGCGACCGAATAATTGAACTATATGCTTGTTGGGAAAAGACAGGAAAATAAAAAAAGAGCAAAATTTGCTCTTTTTTTAATTATTTTTTAATATTTTTGTGAATTAAACTAATTTTTTTTGCGTTTAATTTGAAAAATGTTCTTTCCAGCGTGCAATCATATCATCATCAATCCTTGCAAAAAGTGGGGCAGGTGGGTTGATTTTATGCTGTTTTGGGATGTCAATTTTGCTTGCAATTTGCCACATTTCTGGGGCGTTTGGTTGCCCGTCAAGATTCAACTGTTTCCAAATTTCTGCGGTTTTTGTTGGGATGATTGGACTTGCAACAATCGCCAAAGCCCTTGCCATATTCAAACACAAATACAAAACTTTTCTTGCGCCATCCAGGTCACCATTTTTGATAAGTGTCCATGGGGCGGTTTTTTCAAGATATGTGTTTCCAATGGAGGCAAAACGCATAATTTCTTTATAGGCTTGCCTAAATTCCGTCTTTGCAAAAAGTTCTGCAATTTGCTCTGGCAGGGTGCTTATTGCTTCAACCATTTCTTTGTCGTTTTCGTTTAGGTTGTTTTTAATGTCGTTAAACTCAATTCCGGCAACACCTTCAAAGTTTTTGTTCAACATATTCAAAGTTCTGTTGAAGAAATTGCCATATTTTCCAACAAGTTCGGCATTTGTGTTTTGCTTAAAGCCTTCATAAGTGAAGTCGCTGTCCTTGTTCTCTGGGAAAATTGACACAAGATAAGCACGAAGAGCGTCAACATCCAAGTCGCTGTCCAAAAGTTTGTCACAGAAAATGCCAACTTTTTTCGATTTTGAAAATTTTTGTCCTTCAAAATTTAGGAAGTTGAAGCCAACCACATTTGTTGCCAAATTGTATTTCTTGCACGCAAGTTCCATACTTGGGAAGAAAACAGCGTGGAAATCAATGTTATCCTTTCCAATAAAGTTGTAAATTTCACAGTCTTTATTTTGCCAGCGGTCCTTAACCATCTCATCGCCGCCAAGTTCTTTTGTTATGGAAATGTAGCCAATAGGCGCATCAAACCACACATAAAAAACTTTGTCTTCAAAACCTTTAAGTGGCACTTTTATTCCCCAGTGTATATCACGGGTGATGCAACGTGGTTTCAAGCCTTCTTTAAACCATTTGTTTGTCATCATGTAAACATGGTTGCGCCAAATGTCCTTTTTGCTTTCAACCCATTTTTGAAGCTCAGGTTGAAGTTTGTCCAATTTGATGTATATATGTTTTGTTGTTTTTTTAACAGCATCTTGGCCGCAAAAAGCACATTTTGGATTGAGCAAATCGTCAAGTTCATAAGTTTTTCCGCACTTGTCACATTGGTCACCATATGCGTGGTCATAGCCGCAATATGGACAAGTCCCATAAACAAATCTGTCTGCAAGAGCCTCTTTGTCGTGTTCACAGAAAAGCATCTGGCTTTCTTTCTCTTCTGTGTAACCATTATTGTATATTTCATTGAAAAAATCTATTGTTGTTTCTTCATGAATTTTTGTGTTTGTTCCACTGAAAATATCAAAATCAATGTTAAAATATTTGGCAATATTTTTCATTTTGTTGTTCATTGTTTTGATGTATTCATTTATCTCCATGCCTTCCTTTTTGGCAGAGATATAACTTGAAGTTCCGTGATCGTCAGTTCCGCTAACATAAACAACATCATTTCCATAAGTTTTGTTAAACCTTGTGAACACATCACCAGGTAGCCAGCAGCCAACCATATGTCCAAGGTGGGGCAGGCCGTTCACATACAAAAGTGCGGCCGTCACCAAAATTTTTTTCTTTTTCATAAATTAGTTCCTTTTTTATTAAAATTTGATTAAAATGCACAAAATTTGCGTAATTTTTGCAAATTTTAGCCGTTTTTAGCAAATTTTTCAATCAAATCTTCAAATTTAAGTTTTTCTTGCTGGGAAGCTTGCATATCTTTCAAGGTGTATTCTTTGTCCTTTACCTCATCTTCTCCAACAATCAAGACATATTTCACTCCACGCTTGTTTGCTTCTTTCATTTTTGCTTTGAAACTTTTTGCTTCATACAAGCAATCTGCCATAACTCCATTTTCGCGAAGGCGAGTCATAAGTTCAAGTCCGGCGTGCAGGGTGTCATCAAAAGTTATGATTGAAACATCCACTTCATTTGTTTTTTCCTTAAAATACCCATTTTGTGTTAAGATTGAAAACAAACGGGTTATACCAACACTCATGCCCACGCCGGGCATATTTCTACTGCTGAAATATCCGCAAAGATTTTCAAATCTTCCGCCAGCACCAACAGCGTCTTTGCCGTCTTTCAAAAAGCCTTCAAACACAGTTCCGGTGTAATAATTGTGTCCGCGAATGATGCCTAAATTGCCAACAACACATTTCGTTCCAAATGCTTCAAGATGATTTGCCAATTCTTCAAATTCGTTCAAGCCCTTTTGAAAAACTTCGTTTTTGCAGAAATTGCGCAAATTTTCAACAATTTTTTGGATTTTTCCTGTGTTTTTTGTCAATTTTATGATATTTTCACATTCTTTTGCATTAAGTCCAATCTCTTGCAATTCCGCCATTGCATCTTCAAGAGGAATCTTTTCTAGTTTGTCCAGTACAATAAAAATTTCTGTTGCCTTATCTGATTTTTTAAGTTCTTCAATATATCCAGCCAAAATTTTGCGGTTTGAAACTTCAATTCTAACTTCAAGCCCAAGTTCTTTAAAGCATTTTTCAAAAAGGGATATACATTCTGCATCTGCCACTAAGGAAAGTTCACCATCGCCAATGATGTCGGCATCACATTGATAAAATTCACGAAAACGCCCTTTTTGTGGCCTTTCTCCGCGATAAACCTTTCCTATTTGATATCTTTTGAAAGGAAAGTTCAGTTCGTTTTGGTGCATAGCAACAAATCTTGCAAGGGGCACGGTTAAATCATAGCGCATGCACATGTCTGTGTCGCCCTTTGTGAATCGATAAATCTCTTTATCTACATCTCCGCCACTTTTGGCAAGCAAAACATCACTATACTCCAACACGGGCGTGTCAAGTGGCACAAAACAATTTTGTTTAAAAACCTTTTCAAGTTTTGAAAGCAAATCTGAGAACAAAATTTGTTCATCTGGCATCAACTCCCAAAACCCTTTCAGTTTGCGGGGTTCAATTTTTTTATCCATTTTTATTCCTTTTTATTTGACATTGTAATATAAATTTCGCGATTTTGTCAAGCGTATAGTAAACATAAGTTATGCACAAATATTTTCCACTTATCCACAAATTTATAAATATTCATGAGGATTTATGAATATACAATGTGGAAAAATGGCTCAAAAACCGAGAAAACCACCAAAGTTATCCACATTTCCACATTTTTGTGGCCAATTTTTTTCAAAACCTCAGTCCAAAAATTCAAAAAAGGTGGTTTATAAGTGTTTTTTATGAAAATTGGTTTTTTTTGAGATTGCTTCCATAAGCAAAACTTTTTGAAAAAATTTGAATATATTATAAGTTTAGGAAATTTTTATACATTTTGTTTGCATATAAATTCAATTCTTTTTCATAAGAAATCTGCTTGGAGTTTTTGCACTTAAAAAATATAGTTTGTGAAGGGCGCGGGTTGCTGAAACATATAATAGGTTGCGGTCAAGTTCATTGTTGTAGTTTTCGTCAGTGGCAAATGGAACAATAACACAATCAAATTCAACGCCTTTTGCATTTGCCGGTGTGGTTAGGATACGCTTTGCATTTGTGCTTTTAATTGAAGAGAGCACTTTAAACTTTTTTAAAACTTCACTTGATTTTTGAAGTTCTTTGATTTCATCTTTTGTTTTGCATATGATTGCAACGCTTTGTCCTTTAAAGGCTTGTCTCTTTTCCAAAATGTTTTCTATCGTTTTGGCATAGTTTCTTGTTCTTAAACATTCAACCTCTTCACCGTTGCGGTTGACATTGTCTGCAATGTGATGCCCCAATATCTTTTGTGAAAACACAGAAATTTGCAAAGTGCTGCGATAGGACTTTGTGAGATATTTTACTTTTGACTTTGTTTGTCGCGCCAAAGTTTTGAGATAGGTGGCAGGGAGCGTTCTGTCAATGCTTTGATTTATATCTCCAAGATACAACTTTGCGCATTTCCAAATTTTGTCAAACAGGTAGAAGTGACAAGGGGTGTAATCTTGCATTTCGTCAACAATAACATATTTTGCATCGAAATTGTTTTTGAGCGACAAAAGGTTTTCTTTAATCAAAAGTATTGGTGCAATGTCATACGCGCCAATTTTTTCAACCTCATCAATTTCCTGGCTTTGCAAGAAAAGATTGTAAATTTTTAACAAATCTGTGGTTAAAAAGTTGTTATATAACAGTTTTTTTGCTCTTTTTTGCAAATCTGCATGGCGGGAGCGTGGAATATTAAATTTTTCAGTGATGTATTCCGAAAGCACATCAATTCGTTTGTAAATTGGAAGATTTTTCATTCTGTTGAAATAGATATCGGAAATTTCCTCTTTCGTCACAACAACATCTCCCCAAGCCATTGTTTTTGGAATGAACAAATTGCAAATATTGTTGTTTAAAAACTTTTTCAGGTCATTTAGGAACTCAAAACTTGATTTTATTGCAATATTTTCAAAATCTTTTTGATTTTGTTTGCCTATAACGCGTTCAAGCATTTCTTCTCTTGTTTCAAATTCTTCACCCAAAAGGCGCTTTGCAATTTCGCCAAAAGTGGTTGTGAAAGGTTTTTCTTCTCCAAGCGATGGCAAAACATCATTTATATAGTCGGCAAAAATTTCAGAAGGGGACAAAATCAAAATGTCCTCACTTTTAAGTTGATTTCTGTATTTATACAACAAATAAGACACGCGGTGCATTGCGATGGATGTTTTTCCCGAGCCCGCAACGCC
>CANRMV010000078.1 GCA_947631875.1 uncultured Clostridia bacterium | reverse complement strand
GAGTTGGCCAAATCGTCTTTGGCATTCTTCGGTTGCATGAAATCTACACAAAATTTGGTCATGAGCGAGCTTTTACCTTTGCCGCGTTTGCCCCAAAACACAATAATATCTGAAGGCTCAAATATGCCATCATTAAATATATCTTCAAGCTCATTGTATATCTTCATGCTTTTTCTCCCAGATAAATTTCTAAATTCTGATGTTGATAATCTTTATTTGTCTCGAGTTTTGCGTGTTTTTGCGTTTTTGCGGTGATTTTTGCTCAATTTGCGTCGTTTTTGGCTCATTTTTGGTTTTCGGGCCAAAATTTCGCTTCGCTGAGCGGACTTTAGCGGGTGTGGTCGACTTATTAGTCGTCTTGACCTTCACGGGCTTTCTAGGCGCCTTTTTTGCCGTATTTTTGGGCTTGTCCGATTTCATTGACTTTTTTAGGCCCTTAAAGTCTACTTTTTTCGCTTTTTTCATGATTTTTTCTCCTTTTTTTATTTTTTTGCCACAAAGTATTGACTTTTTTGTTTTGTTTGGTATATAATAGTAATGAAAGATAGGGATACGGAACTGGTTTGTCTTCGACATTCACAGGCATCCCGTCTTTTTTTATTTTTTATTCATTTTATCCTGTTTCTTCAAGTGCCGTAAAACCGACTTATCGACAGGATTTTTTATATCCTGATTTTCCTGCTTTTTGCCAACATGCTTGATGTTGGATTTTCGCACCTTAGGTGCTATGTAGGCCTTTCTACCATCTGATTTTTGCGGATTCTCATGGAGCGGTATATTCCCTTTCTTCGAAGTTATAGGAGAATGTGTTCTTGGGATATGCCGAATTTCATTACCTTTCACCTTTGTTATAGTTGATTTATGTCCACGAGTTTTGCCATCATTTATTGTCCATGTTTCGCCAGCTCGAACTTTCTTGCTGTAATTGAGCAAGGCTTTTTCTTTGTTGTCTAATCTTTGCATCGTTTATCTCTCCTTGCTTTTTACTTTTTCTATCCTGCTCAAAATACTTTGCAGTTCATTCTTTTTGAATCCCTTTGTGCCGCCGACACCGTTTAAGTATCTATGAACAAACTCTTTCTTTGACAGTGGGGTTTTTCTTCCAACGGGTGTGATGCAAGCTCCAGTTCTGATTTTATGAGCATATATTTGCTCGGCTAATTCCTTTTTCGTCATGTTAATTCTCCTAAGCTTGTTTATAATGTGATCGACTGTAGAATAACTTTGTGATCCGTCGTCACTTTAAATGTAAAGTTGCCCATTCTTAAAAGCATGCCATCTTCAACTTTTTTAGAGACAATCTTATCTTTCACCATGTCAAAATCTGGGGAGGTGTAGTCATAATCACCGCCGTGGTAGAATGCAATTTGCTCGTTAGATTTAGTCAAAAGGTTATAGATGTTTATGTTAAATCCAGGACCGCCTGTAGATACCACATTGATAATGTTTGTTTCATCTAAATAATCAGCAAAGATACATGATGTCGCCAGTGGGATATCTTGAACTTCTCCCGCTGCGATATCATAAATTACAGGAGCCATATAGTTGTTATCGTCTGCTTCCAGTATTATGTATATTGAGTTATCAACCAATTTTGCCGATTTTAGGGAATTTACATAACTAACTGAGAAAAACTCATCCCTAACAACATCCATGCCTGCATGATCAATCTTATAGATATGGATGCCGCGATGGGAATAATACGCGTGAATGAAGAAATCGTAATCGTCGCTTTCTATAAAAATTGTTTTTTCTTTATCAGATAGGTAGCTGGTCGTTATCGTGCGCGTTGTGTCATCGCTAAACTTATGAAAATAAATATGGTCATGTTGTCCACTTGTGTAGTAAAAACCTAAATCTGTTTGTGCATAAACTTCATTTAACGGATTTGATCCAAGGTCTTTA
The DNA here is from genome assembly GCA_947631875.1 of uncultured Clostridia bacterium. Taxonomy (GTDB): domain Bacteria; phylum Bacillota; class Clostridia; order Christensenellales; family UBA1242; genus Caccovivens. Next base: position 3,364 of record CANRMV010000078.1, on the reverse strand, counting down.
GCTTCGGTGTAGGATTTTGTTTGTGTGTTAAATTTTGCAATGATGAAATTCCCGTCACCTTTGTCAAGGCATAGGTATATATCATCACCATGCTCCATGACGACCTCAGAAGAAAATGCTACATGTGTTGTTGTTTGCGCTTGTGATATAGTTGTCAATTCCTTTGTTGTATAGTCAAAGTAAACAAACATGTCATTCATTGACATCTTTTCACTCTTTAGCACAACTCCATGCGACAAGGCAACAGCTCTAACTTCAGATGCTCCATTTTGTTTAAATCCTGTTTCAGCAGTCAATTGCGTTATGGTCCCATTAGAATTATCATAGAACAACACGCCATTACCTTCGCCAGTTATTAAACAACCAACTGGGGTGTCTAAAAAGCAGCTATAATAAGATCCTCGATCATACAACTTTGTATATTCTTTTGTCGACTCGTTAAAAAATTGTATCCCGTTAGAACTAGTGCAAATTAAGCATCCATTATCTATCTTGTGAATAAATGTGTCTTCACGCATGCTGTCCGCATAAAAACGGCTTGATGTCGCAGTTTTTGTAGTATAATCAAAATAAACAACATTTCTGCCAACTTTCATAACACAACCACTGGCACATTCCGCAAGTGATTTGCCCACTGAGCCAGATCCGACATAATACAGTTGATGTGTGACTGGATCATAAAACTTTGAGCTTTTGCCGCCGGTAACAATGCAACCTTTCTCCAATGGCATCAAGTATGGAACTCTGTCCCGCTCATAATTCTCCAAAAAATGCATTTCAAGATTTAAGGTATCATAATACCATAAAGCATTAACTTTTCCATTGACATCGACATATGCCAAAAATAGAACGTCATTTCCTACGACTTCGAAATCCATTTTTTGCGTGTTAAATTGTTCAACATTTATTTTCAAATCTTGCAAAAATTGAGCTTTTATTTTTTCTATACTGGCTTTTAAAGCGCTTCTTTCTTGCTCTAGTTGTGCTTTTTGCTCAGTCAGAGTGCTTAATTCAGCTTCTGCCGTTTCCGCTCTCGAAGTTTGTTTCTCAATTTCACTGATCTTTGCCTGGATTAAACTTTCCTTTTGTTGTAAAGCTTCATCTTTTTGGGCAAGCTCCTCTTCTTTCTGCTTCAAGGTTGCCTGAAATTGAGCTAGCGTGGATTTCAGCTGCTCATTTTCCTTTTGTGTTGAATTTTCTTCAACACCTTGTGAGATAGATGTTTGTGGTGTTAACATGCCTGATGCACCGGCATAGGTCAAGGTTCCTACCAATCCTAAGCCAAGCACTGCACATACTCCGACAACAAATGGCTTTAATTTCATAATTTTTTCTCCTTTTTATTGATTTTCAAGTCCAATATCGCAAATTACAGCTTTATATTCCGTCGTGTCTATCAAATACCTTATATTTGCAAACGTGAAATAAACATTTTCTTCATCATCCTGTTCAAGCGCAGCCATACCAAGCCAGCCTGAGCCTGAAGCTGAAAGAATTACATGTGAAGTCTTAGTCTCGGCATCGATATATACCAGCTCGTCCTGGGTTGTGAAGAACATCCCGCTATGAGTGACTAACATTTTCATGCTATATGTGCTGAAATTTCCGGAATAAATTTCCGTGAGCTCTTTAGTCCCGACTGAGTATATGCCGACCTTTGTGTTATTATTTTGCTCGTAAACAAAGAAGACATCTCCGTTGATTCCTGCAAAGGCGCTCGACAATATTTCGACATCAGGTAATGTTTCTTCAATTGCGCCGTCGTTGTATATTAGCAGACCCTTTCCACGACCAAACAATAATGTTCTTGAATTGTTAAAGTCGCCATTGACATAAACGGACATGGTGTCGCGCCATGTTGTGTTGTCGCTAATCTTAGACATTTGGCCCAACTCTTTGACTAGGTATGTCCCGTCTTCACATACCATCAAATAGCCTTCGTCAACTTCGATAAACTTGTTGCATTTTTTTTCACCAAGCTTTTTAAATTCATGAGTAAAACCATCAAACCAATATGGATAAAGATTTTCGTCACGGATAATGCAGCCTATTGACTTAGCATAATATGTGCGCAAGTCTTGATTGTCATGATCATATTGTGGCTCCACCTCTCTGTTGAATGTTATTTCTTGGCCAAATTCAACTTTCTGAGCTGTTTGAGCGTCAGGAGAAATAAACAATCCATAACTCGAAGTTCCATTGCCGCTATAGAAGAATATACCTGTGCCCAAATTTACCATTGAAGGAGTCCAAGATTGCTCATCAAAATCGCTATATAATAGTTTTATTTCGTGAGTTGCTTTGTTTACATAATACACTTGATTTACATTTCCATAGCGTGATGAACCTATGTAGCCATTATCATTAAAATCAAAAAGTTCATTAGGGCTGAATGAAAATCCTATTTCTATTTTTTCGGCAGTGTTTGCTATTTCGTCAAAATATACCGCTGTATTTAAGCCGAACATAACATAGCCACCATCGACCTGGATAAAGCGAACTGTAGTGTTCAACGATATATTCCCAGGTTTTGAAAATTCTTTTGTTTGCTCATTGAAAAATACAATTGGAGTCGGAGGGGTAAATACGGGAGAACTAGTATCTATCCAGGTAATAATCAAGCCATTATTTGTTTTTTGAACGCTAGTATTTTTAAAATCAATATAGTCCAGCGACATTGTGCTGGCGGCTGTATTTGTCGTTGTGTCGAAATATACAAACACACCTGTCACTCTGCTTGATTTTGGTATTAAAACATAACCATCTTTTACTTGGCCAGCAATTCTAAATCCAAAGCAATTGTCTCTTTGATCGCCAATGTCTAGTTTGTTAGTTGTTTGTGTTTTGTAATTGTAAAAGTAAAGTCCAGGGATGTTGTCAAAGCTCAGCAAAATGCCTGTTTCAACAGGACTTAATGTAGTTGTTGGAGCATTTTGTGTTGATAAGCTTAACGATGACAGGTCTATCTCTGACAAAATCTCTTTTTGCAGAGTGTTAATCTTTTCCTGCAAGCTGTTAACTTGTCCAAGCGCTGCATCACGATCTTGCTGAGCCGTTTTAAATTGCGCTGAGAGCGTCCCATAATTTGTCTCAGCTTGTTTCAAGAGTTCTTCTTTCTGACTGAGTTCACTCTCTTTTTGCTGTAATTGCTGTCTTGTTGTTTGCAATTCTTCAACATTTTGCTTTAAAAGGCCGTCTTTTTCCGTGAGCTGTTGTTTCAGATCTTCAATCTGCTGTTCATGTTGCTCACAGTTTCCTGAGCCTTCAGATTGAGTAATGTCAGTCTTTGGTGTTAACATGCCTGATGCACCGGCATAGGTCAAGGTTCCTACCAATCCTAAGCCAAGCACTGCACATACTCCGA
>CANRMV010000077.1 GCA_947631875.1 uncultured Clostridia bacterium | reverse complement strand
GATTTAAGAAGGGTGAAGATTGCGTAGAAGTCTTTGCTTTCATTCTGAACGAACTGATATTGCTTGTTCTTGTCACGAAGTGCCAAAAAGCGTCGCCTTGATGTTTGGTTGCGAAAGTATTGCTTTGCGGGCGACTCTCTTGCGAAGTGGGGCGCTGATGGGGTGTGAAGGCAGGGATTGAAAGAAAATTTGTTGAAATTTTCTCATTTATACAAAAAATTTTTCAATTTTTTTCAAAAACATATTGCAAAATTTTTTTTAAGATGATAGTATATATATTAAGGAGATTTTTTTATGAAAAAATTTATGAAAAATGCTGCACTAGTTTTGCTGACAGGAGGATTGTTCTTCACAACCGCAGTTGGTTTTACGGCTTGCAGCAAAACACCAGACGTGCCAAAAGATGACGACAAACAGCATGAGCAAGTTGTTCCAAAGCCAGACGATGGCAAAGATGACCCAACAAAGCCACCTATTGTTGATGACGGAAAAGATGACAAAAAGGCTCTTGAAGAAGGCAAACAAAGGCTTTATGGCTTTTTGCAGAATGCTGTTCAAACAAGAAATTTCCATTACACTGAAACTCAAAATGAGTTGATGACCGAATACTATTGTCAATATTTTGAAAACGGATTCAATATTAAAGTTGCTGATGCAAATAGTGAAATTTATTATGCCAGAACTGAAAACGAAGATGTTTACAAAATTTATAAAGACGAGAAAGGAAATTGGGTGGGCGAGCCAACAAACGAAGAATTGACTTTGGCTAGGCCATTTATGCTTTTGGAAGAGGATTATGTTTGGACGAAATATAACGAAAATACACTTTTTGGAAATAAAGGTGAAGAAGATGTGACTGTGCATTTTGCAGAAACCGCATTAACTTGGGATATGGGCAATGAAACCTATGGTTTGAACGAAATTGGCAAAGTCAGCCTGCAAATTCCAGAATTTACAGACCTCACAAAACCAACCGAAGAATATGTGTATCAAACAGTGAACGGACAGAGAGAATACAACATTCCTCTGCTTGCCAAAACTTTGGAAGAAACCCTTAAAGCCGACAGCAGCATTTTACGCAAAGCATGTTTAAATTTGCCAATGGATTTACTAAAAATTACGCATATAAAAGAAAGTGAGAACGGATTATGTTTTGGTGCATATCTTTTAAATAATGCAAATAATACAAAATCATTTAGCTATTTTACAATTGACGAAAATATGTTTAAAGAAAATAAATTGACTGTTAAAAATTTTGCAACAAATCTAAAAAACGATTCGGCATTTACTTTTTTAGATGGAACGCCTTGTGAAATTTCAACGCTTGAAAATGATGATGAATTTAATATAATGGCACAGAATGTTTTGACTAAACTTGCACAAGATGGTGTTCAAGGGAATAGTATAAATAATAAAGTGCAAGGAATTCCGGAATTTGCAAACGCAAAAATTTTGTTTGGATATAAAACTAAAAATTCCAATGCAAATTTTGCATTTGATATGGGGCTGCAAACTTATTGCAATTATTGTTTAATCATTGACAACAAATTAACGGTTGAAGAGTTAAACATGAGAGTTTCAGTCGCATGCAGTGCTGTGAATGATGATTACTATTTAACTAACTTAGATACAAATCAAGTTTTAATTGTCAATATGGAACGAGAAGAAATAGATAAAGATAATACAAAACTTTATGAAAATAATGCTAAAATTTCTACCAATAGTCCTGTGGCTCTGTTTTATGAAGAAAAAAGACGCTAAAAAATTTACAAGGAAATAAAATTTCCTTGTTTTTTTTAATTATTTGTGCTATTATAATTATATGAAAAAGAAAATTCGTATTTTATCAATTATTTTATGTTTTGTTTTTCTCTTTCTTGTTGGATGTGGAGCTGGAGAGGAAGATTTTGATGATGAAGATCTTGGTGGTGGCGGAACAATAAGCACCAAAATGCTTTCTGGTGTTAAAGCACTTTCCAAACCTTCGTCATATAGTTTTAAAGATGCGGTTGGCCAATTGGCATCAGAAAATTATTATAATATTTTTGCACATGCAATTTTGACGGAATTATATAGTGTATATGAAAATGCAGATTCTGCTGATAAAGAAAGTATTTTTGAATTTGATGGTGAAGAACTTTCAAAAGGTCTTACTTACAATTATTTTGACAATGATAATCAAAAATATTATTTATATGACACTTTAAGATACACCATCACAAAAGTGACAAGTAACCTAGATGAAAGTAATGAGGTGACAAGCCAAACCATTACGATTGACAATAATGGTTGGAATTGGAGTGTGCCTTCAAATCTTAATGAAAACACAAAATTAATTTTTGAAAAAAATGAATCTGGATATTCTTTTACCGGTAGAGATTGGCAAAACACTTTAAATAATCTTATAGCAATGGGAGTTGAGATTTTGCCTTCATTCTCACAATATTATGCAAAAAGCGGTGATAATCCTGGAAAACATTTGGAAGGTGCAGGCGGGTATTATGAATATTACTTTTCACCATTTTATAAAGATGGTTATTCGGGCAGTGAGGCTCTTGTGAACTACTATCAGGATGCTTTGGAATATGCAACATATCTGTTTGTGCTTGGTTTTGATTATGTTGACGACAAGGGCGCTGAAATTGCTGACGAAAAAGATTATTTCAATTTTACGATAAATCTTTTTAGTGATAATCCTATTCAAGTTAAGGCAAAGGCGTTTGGAGAAAGTGCAGTTCCAATTTCAAAGGCACTTGAAACGGTTAAAGATTGGTATAAGAAAATGGGGAACATTGTTGGGTTGACCGACAAAAACAAAACACAACTTAAACGTTTTATTTTGGACAAAGTGATTGGCAAAAACAGTCCAGACATTTTCACGGTTGAAATGTATAATAAAAAAGATGGCGAAAGTGAAACTCGCGACAGCAGCCATGACCTCACTTTTAACAGAAATTATAATGCTGTTGTGGAGAACATTATCAATTATGCCTGCGCGCAAACTCGAATTGGATATTCAGATGGCGATTATTTGACTCTGGACCACGAATATATGGCATCGGTTGTGAAAGACTATCCAGGCAACAATTTCTTTATGAATTACAAAGGTTTATTTGGAACAAACACAAACAACGATGAATATATGTTCCATTTCATACAGCCTGGCGAATATCAAAGTTTGGTGCTTATGCCAGAACTTGTTGATATAGAAAATGGCTTGCCTTTGTCAGACATTTCGCTTGCATTTGAATATTATAATGATGATGCGGATTTTGACCATGATGCATGGTCAAGCGATGCGGGTAAGGATTACGCTGACTCCATCACAATCAATGTTGGAATGAGGTTTTTTGATAAAACAGCCGATGGCGGAACGGTGCTTGAATTTACGCCAAAACAAATCACAATTCCTTATGGCAGATACAATTCTTTTGAAAACGATTTGCCACTTGATGACCCAAACAAAATTTTCCCAGACGAATATTGGCTTACTATCACAAATGATGAAAAAGAGGGTGCAAACGGAATTTTTATTGATAAAGAAATTAAGTTTGATGCCATTTATGGAGAATTTAAAAACGATATTGGTGGCGGCGCGATAAATGCAGCAGACCGCGATGACAACACAATAACTTTGAGCGGCACAAACAAAGCAAGAGAATTTTATGTAACTCAGCCTTCAACATCATATGGCAGTTATGGAGTTTTGAATTATGAGAAATTTATGGGCAGTGACGGTTGTGATTATTTGGAAATTTACTTTGATATTGTTAAAGATAAAACTAAACCTAACATAAACTACAATTTCAAAGTTGGGCTTACAAACCTTTTCTATGATGATGGAAATCACAATTTTGAGTGATTTTGCTATTTACAAATCCATATTTATGTGTTATAATTGGGCAAAGTGAGGTTTATTATGGATGCTGGCGTGATTGTGGCTATTTGTTTTGCAAGCGTTTTGTTTGTGGCATGTGTGATTTTCTTTATTCTTTTGCCATGCAAAGCATATTTCACCGCTTTGTTTTCTGGTTGTCCAATTTCAGGTTTTCGGGCAATAAGTTTGAGAATGCGCAAACTTGATGTGCAAAAAATTGTTGAGGCCTACATTTTGGCAAAGAAAGCGCATTTGGGAATTACTCTTTTTGATATTGAAACAGTTTTAGTGTCAGGAGGGCATCCATTAAACATTATTGAGGGACTGATTGCTTCCAAAAGTGCAAAATTGGATTTTAGTTTTGATTTTGCTAAGGCGATTGACATTTCGGGCATGAATGTGCTTGAAGTTGTTAGAGAGTGCGTGAGCCCAAAACTTATTGAAATGCCGCTTATAACTTCTGTGGCAAGAGATAATAAGGAAGTGAATGTTAAAATTTCCCTAACTTTGAAAGTTAATTTAAAAAACTTTTTGAAGGGCGTCACAGATGAAACCGTTTCGGCAAGGGCTGTGGAAGCGGTGGTTACAAAAATTGCGAACACCGCTCGTGCAAGCGAACTTGTGGCCAGACCAGAACTGATTGACAAAGCCATATTTGATGCGAATGTTGACTCAGACAGCAAATATGAACTTGTTTCGGCGGATGTGATTCATGCTGACCTTGGCAACGACAGAGGCTTGCCTATGGAAAAGGAACAGATTGAAAAGAACAGGATACTTGCGGCAAATCAACTTGAACAAAGGCGGCTTTTGGCTGTGGCTGTTGAGCAAGAAATGAAAGCGAAAGAAGCGGAAATGAGGGCAAAACAAGCCGAAAATGATGCCGAAGTGCCAAAAGCGATAATTCAGGCCATAAATGAAGGCAAAATAAAAGATATGGTTGATTATTACAAACTTGAAAACTTACAAGCGGACACTGAAATGCGTAGAAAACTCACCGGTAAAAAGCAAGATAACAGAAATGTTTTTTAGGGAGAAAAAATGTATATTGCAATTTATTTAATTGTCATATTTTGTTTTTGTGCACTAGCGATTGCAATATTCTTTTATTTTCGCAATAAGGAAAAGCGCAAACTTGAAGAGATAAATAAAGACAAAAAATCTAAGAGCGTAGAGAATCCAGAACCTCAACTTCAAACGGAGAGCGATTTGGGCGTGGAGTTTACAACTGACGAGGAACTTTCCAAAACAAAACCAACTGTTCAAGCGGAATTTGAAGATTTTACGCTTGATTTGGGCGAGGAAAAAACCGAAAAGATTGACACACAAACTGTCAATTTGGAAAATAGAAGGTCTTCATTGGAAGATAAGTTTGCAGAATATGAAGAATTTTTGCAAAG
>CANRMV010000076.1 GCA_947631875.1 uncultured Clostridia bacterium | reverse complement strand
TATTTTCCATTCACAGAGCCGTCAATCGAAATTGATGCAACTTGCCAGATGTGTCAGGGCAAGGGGTGCACGCTTTGCAAAGGAACGGGCTTCACAGAATTTTTTGCAGCAGGGGTTGTGAATCCAAAAGTGCTTGAAATGTGCGGAATTGACAGCAAAAAATATAGCGGCTTTGCATTTGGACCGGGCATTGACAGAAGTGTGATGGTGACAAACAAAATTCCAAATATCAAATATCTGTTTAGAAATGACATGAGATTTTTAAAACAAATGAGATAAGAAAAAACAATATTTTGAGGTGTTATGCAATGCATACTACACCACATATTGTGTATTATGCAACAAATTAAAGGAGAAAAGAAAAATGAAAGTTTCATATAATTGGCTTAAAGATTTTGTTGATATTGATATTCCAGCCAAAGAAGTTGCGGAAAAATTGACAACTTCTGGGTTTGAGGTTGAAGATTTGATATATCAAAACGAACATCTTCATGATGTTTATGTATGCCGCATTGAAAAAATTGAAAAGCATCCAGAGGCGGACAGGCTGGTTGTTTGCCAGGTGAATGTTGGTTTTAAAACAGTGCAAATCATCACATCTGCAACAAATGTTTTTGAAGGGGCGATTGTTCCTGTTGCGCTTGACGGAGCAGACCTTTGCAATGGTGTGAAAATTAAGCCAACCAATTTTAGAGGTGTGAAAAGTGAAGGAATGTTTTGTTCTGGCGAGGAAATTGGTATTGATGAAAATTATTTTGAAGGTGCTGGCATAAACGGCATACTTATTTTGCCAAGTGATTTTAAGCCAGGCACAAAAATTGAAGATGCACTTCTTTTAAATGATGTTGTTTTTGATATAAATGTCACACCAAATAGGCCAGATTGCAACAGTGTTGTGGGCGTTGCACATGAAGTTTGTGCGATGTTTGATAAAAAGTTTAAAGATTTTGATGTTTCATACAAAACCGTTTCTGGCGATGTGAACAACTATGTTTCTGTTAACTTGAAAACTCCAAATTGCACAAGATATATGGCTGCGTATGTTAAAAGTATCAAACTTATGCGTTCACCTCTTTGGCTTCGCAGTAGGCTTAACGCTGTTGGCATCAAGCCAATCAATAATATGGTTGATATAACCAATTATATTTTGATTGAACAGGGACAACCTATGCACGCTTTTGATTATCGCTATTTGGAAGGAAAGAAAATTGAAGTTCGCCAAGCCAAGAAAGGCGAAAAGATTTCTGTTTTAAATGGAAACACCTATGAACTTGACGAAGATGTTATGGTTATTGCTGATGCAAAAAAGCCTGTTGTAATTGCAGGCGTGATTGGCGGAGTGAATAGTGCCATTGAAAATGACACCACAGAAAGCGTTTTTGAATGTGCTGTGTTTGATTTGAAAAGTGTTCGTTTGACCGCCAAAAAGTTTGGTTTGAGAACGGACAGTTCTGCAAGATATGAAAAAGGTGTGAATGTAAATTCTCCAACGTTGGCGCTTAAACGGGCGCTTCATCTTGTGGATAGGCTTGCTTGCGGCGAAATTGTGGGCGGACTTATTGATAAAATTGGGGATGTTAAACTTGGACAAACGCAAATTGTTAAGGCGTCATATAGTAAAATTTGCAAAATTTTGGGCTTTGAAATTCCAAAAGATAGAGTGCTTCAAATTTTGAATGGGCTTGGAATTGTGAGCAGTTTAAATGGTGATTATTTAACTTGTGAACCTCCAATTTTGCGTGAAGATATCCAAAATGACAATGATTTGGCTGATGAAATTATAAGAATTTTTGGTTATGATGTTTATAATAATGTTGAGGGCGGAGTTTTTGAAAATTCTTCAATAACCATAGGCGAATATGAGCCAAGACTTGTGTTTGAAAACAATTTGAAAAACATTTTGGTTGATGCCGGCTTTTATGAAACGCTAAACTATTCGCTCTATTCTGGGCAGGCGTGTGATAAATTGTTGCTTTCAAATGATGATGAGAGAAGAAATGTTATAAAAATTGCAAATCCAATAAGTGAAGATTTGTCAACGGTTCGAACGGTTATGGCACATGCGCTTTTGCTTGATATTGCATACAATTTGTCCGTTGGCAACAAAGATTTGAAATTTTTTGAGGTTGGAAGGGTGTATCAACCAAAATCTTTGCCTTTAACTGAACTGCCAAACGAAAATAACAGATTGTCGTTTGCTGTTTGTGAGGCGGGGTTTGATTTCTTTAATATGAAGGCTGTTGTTGAAAATTTGCTCGTGGGCACATCGCTTGAATATTCGTTGGAAAGGGCGAAAGAGCCATATTTGCATAGTGGTGTGAGTGCGCAAATTGTTGCAAAAGATGGAAAAATTGTTGGCTGGTTTGGAAAAGTTCACAAAACCGTTTTGAAAAATTATGACATAGGGCAAGATGTTTATTATGGTGAACTTGACACTGATTATCTTTCAAGTTTGCCAGAGAAACAATATGAAACAAAAGAGGTTTCAAAATTTCCTTCGGTTGAACGTGATATTGCTGTTGTTGTGGATGAAAAAGTTTCCAATGAAGAACTTGTTAAGGCGATCAAGTCTGCCGGTGGGAAAAACTGCGTTGAGGTTAACTTGTTTGATGTTTATAGAAGTGATGTCTTGGGGGCAAACAAAAAAAGCATGGCATACAAAATGCTTTTTGTAAGTGACGAAAAAACTTTGACTAGTGACGAGATTAATGCTGCAATCTCAAAAATTTTGAAAAGTCTTGAATTTAGATTTGGAGCAAAACTTAGGCAAGTGTAACAGATATTGTGTAGTATGTTGCATACTACGCTATATATTGTTGTGTTATGCAGCAAAAAAGAGGATGAAGGATAAATGATTTTTTTAGATAATGCAGGAACAACAAAAATGTTTGAACAATGCTTGGAAGTTCATAAAGAATTTTCATGCGAAGATTTTTTCAATCCTTCGGCCGTCAGCATTAAATCTATGAATGTTTTCAAGCAAATTTCTGAAACTGAAAAATTATTCTTAAAGAAATTGGGCGCAAGTGAAGGCAATGTTTTGTTTACGAGTTGTGCCACTGAAAGCAATAATTTGGCAATAAAAGGAAGTTTGAGGGCTGGCAATTTGGAATATGTTTTTTCTTGTGGGGAGCATCCTTCTGTGTATAATGTTGCTAAGCAAATGGAACTTGAAGGGAAAATTGTTCATTTTGTTCCTTTGGCAAAAGATGGAACTGTTGATTTGCAAAAACTTGAAAGTGTTTTGAATGAGAGAACCCGTTTGATTTCCATTATGCATGTTTCCAATGAAACGGGTGCTATAAATGATTTGAAAAAGATTTCGACTTTGAAAAATAAGTTGTGTCCAAAGGCGATTTTTCATGTTGACGGCGTGCAGGCATTTATGAAAATTCCGTTTTCGCTGAGAGGTTTGGCAGTTGATTTGTATTCTTTTAGTGCTCACAAAATACATGGCCCAAAAGGTGTTGCGGGGCTTTATGTTAAAAATAAAAACTCGCTGAAAGAACTTTTTCAAGGTGGAGGTCAGCAATATGGGCTGCGCTCGGGAACGGAAAACGTTTCCGGAATAATGCAATTTAGAAAAGCCGTTGAACTTATTGATGTTTCTGCCAATTTGGAAAAAGTGAAAAATTTGAAAGCGATTTTTAATTCTGGATTGGCAGTTCCTGGAATTGAAGTTTTGGATTTTGGAGGCTCGCCATACATTGAATGCATCAAATTTGCAGGCGTGAAAGGTGAAACAATGCTTCATGCGCTTGAAGAAAACGGAGTTGTTGTTGGGCTTGGAAGTGCCTGTTCATCGAAGAAGGCGGGCAATCGAATACTTGAAAATATTGGCTTTTCCAAAGAGGACATAATCTCAACGGTGCGAGTGAGTTTTAATGCGTATCAATCAAATGAAGAGATGTCTCTTGCCGCAAAAATTATTTGTGAAACTTACAAAAATATTAAGGAAAGGGTGACAAAATGAAAAGAGTTTTGCTTTTGAAATTCGGTGAATTATTTTTAAAAGGAAAAAATCGCCATGATTTTATAAATCTTTTAAAAACAAACATATTGAAAAAGTTGCGAGATTTTCAGTGTCATTTGGTGGAAACGCAGGGGCGTCTTGTTTTGTCTGATTATATAGATGACTTTGAGGGAGAAATAATAGAAAAATTGCAAACGGTTTTTGGGTTGATTGGCGTTGCGCCAGCGGTTGAATTCGACACTGATTTGCAAGAAATAGAGAAAAAAGTTTGCGAGGTTGATGTTGAAGGGGTGAAAACTTTTAAAATTGAAACCAAACGCGCCGACAAGAGTTTTGCTATGACATCAATGGAACTTGACAAGCATTTGGGTGAAGTTGTGCTTGATAAAAATCCAAATCTTAAAGTGGACTTGTATAATCCTAATCTTATTATATATGTGGAAGTTAGAACAAACAACAAAACATATGTTTACACAAATCTTTTGCCTTGTGCGGGTGGACTTCCTCTTGGCAGTGCCGGCAAAGCAATGCTTCTTCTTTCGGGTGGGATTGACAGTCCTGTGGCTGGATATATGATGGCAAAGCGAGGGTTAAAACTTGAAGCGGTGCATTTTCATTCTTATCCATACACAAGTGTGCAAGCGAAAGAAAAGGTTGTTGAATTGGCCAAACTGCTGACCAAATATGTTGACGAAATTAAACTCCATATTGTTTCTTTTACAGAAATTCAAGAGGAAATACATAAAAATTGCGATGCAGATTACATGATAACGATTATGAGGCGTTTTATGATGAGAATTGCAAAGCGTTTGTGTGATAAGAATGAGGCGGGTGCGATTGTGACGGGCGAAAGCCTTGGGCAAGTTGCAAGTCAAACAATGCAAAGCATGACTGTGACGAATTATGTTGTTGACATTCCTGTGTTTAGACCTGTTGTGGCATTTGATAAAGAAGAAATTATGTCTATCGCCAGAAAGATTGGAACTTATGAAACATCAATTTTGCCATATGAAGATTGCTGCACTGTGTTCTTGCCAAAAAATCCTGTAATAAGACCAACAATCAAGCGTGCGGAAAAATTGGAACAAAAGTTGGATGTTGAGGCACTTATAGAAAAGGCTCTTGCATCAGAGGAAATTTTGATAATAAAAAATTAAAAACATATAAACGATGTTTTTTTTGTTCTTTTGTTGTCCTGATATTCTTGCCGCCGTCACGCCTCGTAGAACCGCATATCTCCCCAAATCTCCATCAGATGGCTGCGGTCCAGCATCTCGGTGCGGGTCTGGCGGTCGTAGATGCGTACCGGGGA
>CANRMV010000075.1 GCA_947631875.1 uncultured Clostridia bacterium | reverse complement strand
TTATATTTGGGTCAAAGCCCGGCAAAACTCTTGCGGCGTGGAGGTCGTCAAAAATCTTTCCTCCAAATTCCAAATACAACTTGTTGTTGAATTTTTTAATTCTCTTGTTGATGTTTTCGCTTTGAAGTTTCAAATACAAATCGTTGTCAAAACAAACTTTTGTTGTTTTTTCTTTATCCATCGTTTTTCTCCTTAACAAGTCCATTTTAACTCTTTTGACAAATTTTTCATAATAATTTTTAAAATTTCTTTGAAAATTTTGTGATTTGTGCTAACCTATCAACATGAAAGTTTTAATTTTAACCGTTACGGCGGGCAACGGGCACAATTCCGCCGCAAATACATTGAAAAATCGCCTTCTTGATGCGGGGCATGAAGTTAAGGTTGTGGATTTGGTTAAGGTTTATTCGTCAAAATTGCAAGCATGGCTTATTGATGGCGGATATGGGCTTTCAATCGATCTTTTAAGGCCTGTTTATAATGCTTTTTACAACAGTTATTTGAAATATAATCCTAAAAAAGCACACAAATGTCCAACACAAGCCACAGTTAAAAAGGTGAACGGCGGGCTTTTGAAGGAAATATATTCTTTCCAACCTGATGTTATTTTTGGAACATCTTTTTATTGCGGCATGGCGCTCACAAATTTGAGAAGAGTTTACAAACTGCCAAGCACAAACATTGCTTGCATGCTTGATTATGTGGTTTCGCCTTTTTGGGAGGCGTCAGTTGGCGGAGTTGACTATTTAACACTCACAAATGAGGATTTTCGCCAAACTTTGCTTGAAAAGGGTTTCAAAGATGAAAACCTTGTAAGCACGGGCATCCCTGTTGGATTGCAATTTAATGAACATATGGACAAGAACAAGGCTGGGGAAAAACTTGGGCTGAGGCAAGACCTTTTCACAATTTTAATCTTTTTTGGTGGCGGAACTTGGCATGGCGGACATCGTGTTTTGAAACAAATTGTTAAACACATCAAAGATGAAATTCAAGTGGTTATTATAAATGGAAAAGACGAAAAAACCAAGAACAAAATAGACAAAGAAATGGCAAAATATCCAAAAAACATTCACCTGATGAATATTGGCTTTTGCAAAGAGGTTAATTTGATTGAGAGTGCGTGCGATTTGATGATTGGCAAGGGCGGAGGGCTTTGCCTAACAGAGTGCATAAACAAAGGCTTGCCACTTCTTGCTTATTCAAAAGTGCCAGGACAAGAGAAATATAACGAAAAATATTTGCTTGACAAAGGGGTTGGCTTGTGTTTTAGAAACAACAAAGAGTTGATAAGCAAAATTTTGGCTCTGAAAAACAATCCGCATGTTTTGGAAGACATGAGCGAAGGGCTTAAAGCGATTGCAATGTGCGGGAACGAAGAAATTTTCAAATTGATTGTTTCGCAAAAGAGGGCGGACTATTCTGGCATTGACACCAACATTGATTACAAACAAGTGAACAAAATTGTGAACAAGGCACGTAAAAAAGGCAAAAGTGCAGTGCGTTGAATTATATTGAAAAATTTAAACAAAATAAGTGAGATGGAAACAACAATCTCACTTTATTTTTTAATTCCTGCGGCAGTGTTTTTGCTGCTTGTTTTTCCTGTTGTGGTGGAACTTAGGGTTGCAATAAATCCCTTAACCAATCTTGGGGTGGTGGCACTTTTTGTGTTTGGGGTTAAAGTTTTTTATTATGTTGTGTCCTTTCATGGCACTTACATTTTGCTTGAAAACGAAAGCGAAACAAAGAAACAACAACTTGAATTTTCAAGTCAACAATTTGTGTTTATGGAAGAGTTTATGCGGCAGATGAAAGACAAAATAAAACTGAAAAATTTGTTCGTGTATTACAACATTGGAACGGGCGATGCCTTTTCAAGTGCAATCACTTGTGGCTTTTTGAATTTGATTTTAACGCAAATATTTCTTGTTATAAAAAGCCAAAAACCAACCGCATCTCTTTGCATTTATGACACAGTTTCTTACAACAAAAAGGAGTTCACAATCTCGGCAAGAGGAAAGGTTTCAATTTCTTTTTTTGATGTTGCATATTCTTTTTTAAACTCGCTCATTATAACACATAAGAAATAAAATCACACATAATATTGCGTATTATGCTGCATACTACACAATATATGGTGTATTATGTGAAAAGGAGATACTATGAGAAAGTTTGAAGAAACAACAACCATTAACGACCTTATCAGCGGTGCAATGGACAAAATCAAAACGCTTGTTGACAGCAGCACGATTGTTGGTGAAAGCATAAAAACTGATGATGGTGTGACGATTATTCCAATCAGCAAAGTGACGGTTGGATTTGTTGTTGGTGGAGGGGAATATGCCGACCTTTCATCAAGAAGGGTTGCCAATCATTTTCCTATGAGCGGAGGCAGCAGCGGAGGAATGAGTGTTTCTCCTGTTGGCTTTTTGGTTTTGCAGCCAAGCGGCGAAGTTGAGTTTGTGAATGTTGAAAACAAAACTCTTTATCAAACAATTTTAAATATGTTCAATTCTTTGATGTCAAAAATTGAGGAGAAGGAAGATGAGCAAAATTAAACACCTTGTTTTTGTTTCATTTGTTTTTGCACTCATTTTGGGTTGCATAATCATTGGGGTTGGCGCGTGCTATCAATCTTCGGCATATGCGCTTTCAACTTCGGCGAGGGCGGGCGTGGTTTTGGAAACTTCAACAAAGCGAAAACTTTTTGCTCTAAATGAAAACAAAAAAATGCCTATGGCAAGCACAACAAAAATTATGACCGCCATAACCGCTATCGAAAATTGCAACAATCTTGATGAGGTGTTTGAAATTTCGCCAAAGGCTGTGGGCGTTCCGGGCACTTCGCTGTATTTGAGAAAGGGCGACAAATATTCCACAAAAGATTTGCTCTATGCCCTTATGATGATTTCTGGAAACGACTGCTCGGTGGCGATTGCAGAGCATGTTGCTGGCTCAACAAGTGAGTTTGTGACAATGATGAACATACTTGCAAGAAAAATTGGAGCAAACAACTCTCACTTTGCCAACACTCACGGGCTTGATGCAGACGGGCATTACACAACAGCCTATGACCTTGCACTTATCACCTCTTATGCTCTTGAAAATCCAACTTTTAGGGAAATTGTTGGAACAAAGTCCTTGAAAATTGAAAACAAAGCGGACAATACATACAGATTTTTGCGAAACAAAAACAAACTTTTATTCACTCTTGACGGCTGCATAGGGGTTAAAACGGGCTTCACAGACGATGCTGGAAGATGCTTGGTTTCGGCGGTTGAAAGAAATGGCATGAGGCTTGTGTGCGTGGTGCTTAATTGTGGGCCAATGTTTCAAGAAAGTGCCGTCCTTCTTGACGAGTGCAGCGAAAATTACAAACTTGTTGATTTGACCTCTCTTTATGATTTTGACCACAACGTTGTTGTGCAAAATGGCAGAAAAACCTCTTCCAAACTTGGCACAAGCGAGCACTTTGTTTATCCTGTCACAGAAAAAGAACTTGAACGCGTGAGGGTTGTGGTTTCAAAACCAGATATTTTGGATGCTCCTGTTCCAAAGGGGGCTGTTGTTGGAAAAGTGGAAATATTTTTGGACAATAACTTGCTTTTTACTGAAAAAATCTTTACAATAGAAGATATAAAACCAAAATCGGTTGTGCAGAGAATGAAAGATTTTTTCGCTAATTGGTAAGAACTGCTCTCAAACCGAAATGGTTTGGGAGTTTTTTATGAGATTAAACAAATTTTTGAGTGCGTGCGGAGTTGCATCAAGAAGAAAATGCGATGAAATTATTTTAAGCGGACAGGTGAGTGTGAACGGAAAGGTTGTCACCGAACTTGGCGTTTCCGTCAATGAAAAAAAAGATGTGGTTGCGTTTGATGGAAAAGTGGTGACACTGCCAAAGCAGTTTGTTTATCTTAAACTTAACAAGCCAAAGGGATATGCTTGCACAAAAAGTGATGAAAAGGGACGAAAAACCATTTTTGACCTTGTGGAAAGCAATGTGAGGCTTATAAATGTTGGCAGGTTGGACTATGACACGGAAGGGCTTATCTTTTTGACAAATGACGGAGAGTTTGCAAACCTTGTCACTCATCCAAAGTTCCATTTTGAAAAGGAATATCAAGTGACCGTTGAGGGCGAAATGAAAGAAAGCGAACTTGCAGTTTTGAGGGCAGGCGTGGTTGAAAATGGTGTTCGCATGCCAAAAGCAAAGGTTAAGTTTTTGAGTTTTGACGGAAAATTCACCAAAGTTTCGGTTGTGATTGACGAGGGGCAAAATCACCAGGTTAGAAGGATGTTTGACTGCATTGGCAGGTCAATTCGCCTTTTGAAAAGGGTGCGAATTGGTGCGGTTACGCTTGGCGGGCTTACGCGCGGCAAAACAAAGCCTATGACGGAAGAGGAAATTGCATTTTTCAAGGAGAATGTATGAAAGTTGCCGTGATTGGAGCGGGGGCGGCCGGACTTTTTGTGGCGGGGTTACTTCAAAAGAAAGGTTTTGAAGTTTCTATTTTCGACAAAAATGAGAAAGCAGGCAAAAAACTTTACATAACGGGCAAAGGCAGATGCAACCTAACCAATCTTTGCTCGCCAGAGGATTTTTTGACGCAGGTTGTGCGAGGGGAAAAGTTTTTGAGAAGCGCAATCCACTCTTTTTCCAGCGAGGATGCAGTCAAATTTTTTGAAGGGCTTTCGCTCAAAACAAAAGTGGAGAGAGGAAATCGCGTTTTTCCGCTTTCGGATAAATCCAGCGATGTGATTAAAGTTTTGGAAAAAATCCACTGCAAAGATGTTGAATTTTGTCTTGAACAAGAGGTTGTTGATGTTGCAAAGGTCGGCGAAGTGTTTGAGGTGCAAACCAAAAGCGGAAAACAAATTTTTGATAGGGTGATTGTTGCAACAGGCGGAAAAAGTTATTCACAAACGGGCAGCACGGGTTTTGGATATAGAATTGCAAAAAAGTTTGGGCATGAAATTGTGCCTATTGTGCCAGCACTTTGCCCTATTGTTTTGAAAGATGATTTTGTGAAAGATTTGCAGGGCGTTTCGCTTAAAAATGTCACGCTGAAAGTGAATTTTGATGGCAAAAAGAAGGATTTTTTTGGGGAGATGCTTTTCACAGACAGGGGCATTTCTGGGCCAATCGTGCTTACGGCATCAAGTTTTGTTAACAGAAGCAAAGATGTGAAGTTGGCGCTTGACTTCAAACCGGCTTTAACGGAGCAACAACTTGATGCAAGGCTTTTAAGAGAATTTGAGGCAAACAAAAACAAAGACATCAAAAATGTGCTTAAAAACCTTCTTCCAAAGGCTGTGGCGGAAGCGTTTTGGAAGGTTGTTTTGGGCGCGGA
>CANRMV010000074.1 GCA_947631875.1 uncultured Clostridia bacterium | reverse complement strand
TAAGGTCACAAGAAGTTAAAAAATATGTTATTCCGTTCTTTTCGAGCACCTTGTTTTGTTTAAGAAAAGCATGAATGTGCCCATACACCACGCATTTAACTCCAAACTTTTCCAAAGTTGCGGTGATGTCGTTGTCCTCCTCACGAAAAGTGTATGGCGGATAGTGCAGCATACACACAATTTCATCGCCTTCCGCTTGCAATTTTTTTGCTTCTTGCAAAGTGAGTTCCAAGCGAATGAGTTCTCTTTTGTAAATCTTCTCGTTTTCTGGGGTCATAGGTTTTCGCGTGTCCGGTAAGTTCCAAAGCCGAGTGCCACAAATCACATATTTGCCAAACTTAATGGCATCATTTTGAATGGCATAAAAATTTTCTGGCAAAACCGCTCGCACAGCACTTATGCTCTTCCACCAATAATCATGATTGCCTCGAATGATTATCTTTTTGCCTGGCAACGGCGAAATAAGGTCAAAATCCGGCTTTGTTTCTTCAAGTTTCATCGCCCAAGAAAAATCCCCTGCCATAAGCACCAAATCATTGTCTGCAACCTTTGTTTTCCAATCGTCAAATATCTTGTCCAAATAACCTTCCCATGTTGGACCAAAAATGTCCATTGGTTTTGGATTGTTTATGGAAAGGTGTAAATCACTTATCGCCCAAATTTTCATTGAACACCTTTTAAAACTTCTTGAACAAGCCTCATGTCAACCTGCCCATTGTAATTTGCTTTAAAGTGCTTCATAACATTTGGAACAGATTTGTCGGCAAGCGAAAGAATAATTGCCTTTATTTCCTCTCTTGAAAGCATTTTGGGCAAATATGCACTTGCAATTTCAATTTGTCTGGAAACATTTTGCACTTGTTCTGTGTTGCCAACCTTTGCATAGTTCTCTTTCTCTTCGGAAAGTTCTTTAATTAGTTTTTGGATGATGTTTGAAACGTCTGCATCGGTGAGTTCTTTTCCACTTTCACGTCTGGCAATTTTTTCGAGCATAATTTTGTTCATAAGCACACTGTAAAACGCACGCGCAACAGTGTCTTTGTTTTTCATAGCCTCAATGTTGGCCTTTTTAATGTTATCTTCAATCATAAAAACTCCTTATGTTTAATTATAATGCAAAAAACAAAAAGAAATCAAGCAAAAAGACGTTTTTAATAGGAATAATATTAAATAAAAAAACAGCCTTAGGCTGTCGAACCTGAGTGTTTATATTCTGCTCCGCTTCATATAAGTTCGGTGTTTCTCGCCCGCGAAGGACAACCTGCGAAAAGACGATTGCCCTAAATCGCCAGCGGAGCGCGATTTACATTCGGGGCAATGAGCAAAAAAATAAGCGTCAAGCGACGCTTTTCGCCAAAGGCGAAAACTAGCCCTAAGCGCAATTTTTTTGCTGGTGGTGATAGGTGGGCTCGAACCACCGACCTTATGGGTATGAACCATACGCTCTAACCAGCTGAGCTACATCACCAAAAAGTAGTTGTATTTTAGCATATATAAAATTAAATGTCAACCAACTTCCAAAGATTTTTCAAAAATCACACAATTTTAAAACCTGGAAATAACTTTTGCTATTGATTTTTGTTCTTAAATATGCTATAATATTTTTATAAGGAGGCAGAAATGGCAAAAGTAAAAAGTAAAAAGCCATGCAAACTTTTGGATAATTTAAAAGAATTTTTGTCACCGCTTGCAAAAGACGGCGGCGTTAATGCTTTCTTAAAAGCCTTAGGTTTGGTTAAAGATGAAAAATATTATCAGAAAAAAACTGCCGATGCAATGGAAGAGACAAACAAAAACTTGGCGCAAATAGTGAAAAAACTTGATGAAATGGCAAAAGGTTGAGATCCTTCACTGCAAAATGACAACAAGAGTGCACCATTGTCATTCTGAGCGAAGCGAAACATCCAAAGAATAACGTTTAAAGTGGTTGAGATCCTTCGGCTCCGCTACGCTGCGTTCAGGATGCCAGCATAGGGTTTATTGGGATGACAATATTGCCGCTGTCATGTTGAGCGAAGCGAAGAATCCAAAGAATAACGTTTAAAGTGGATGAGATCTGCGTTCAGGATGACAGCATAGGGTTTACTGGGATGACAATATAGCCGCTGGTCATGTTGAGCGAAGCGAAACATCCAAAAGAAAACAAAATAGCAACAAAAAAAGACCGAAAATTCGGTCTTTTTTCTATTTCTTTTTAGCAATCTCGTCAAGTTTATCAAGCATTTTCTTGGTGAGTTTAAGGTTCTCTTCTGTCGCTTCTGCTGTACGTTTTTGCTGATCGGTAGGTTTTTTAACTGCATCTCGCACGGCTGCTGCACCTTTATCGGCACCAATCATATTGTCGTTAATCCACTTAAATGGATTTGCATCTTGCCAAGTGCCTGTGGCTTTATTGAATGCACTGTTTTTGCGGTTGTCAACACTGCGTTGAGTTTTATCAATAAATTTTTCACGCGTAGCATCTTTATTCCAGCCAGCAGCGGTGCCGTTTTTGAAACTTGCATTTACTGCACCATACTCTGTTCTCATGTCGCCAATTTTCATTTTTCCACTTCCTGCGCTAGTAGCGACCTTTTGAATAGAATCTGCAAGTTGTGTGGCTTGTCTTCGGCTATATCCGCCAGCCATTGCCTTGTTAATAGCGTCTTCGCGGTCAAACGAAGTTCCTCTTTTGCCCGCATACTGTTTCATTAAGTCATTGGCGACACCATATTGTTTTGCATGCTTCAACCCTTGCTTTTCTCTAATGCCTGGACCATAAACGAAATCTCGTGCTTTTGACAGTTTACTATTTGGATCATTCCATGCGTCTTTAACAGCGCCTCCCGCTTTCTTTAATCCGCCAATCACGGCTCTATCTTCAAAACCGCCCTTGCCATCACTCTTTCGGAAAATTCCACTGTGTGTGTTTCCACTTTTGTCCTTCCAGCCCATTGCCGCTGTTTTCATACCCTTGTTCGCCAAACGTTGCACTGGATTGAATTGGCTAACCTTTGCCGAAAATTTCGCCGCTCCGGCAGTCATTTTGAGCGCGCCACCTATGGCACCGCCCACCTCTTGTTTCATATCTTCGCCTGTTTTGTTGGCGTCCGCCGCACCAATGATTGAGGAAACTGTGGCAATCACCGCTTTTATTGTGATTAATCCAACAATTATAAACAAAGTGGTTGCCAAAGCATCTGCAATTCCTATGTTGAAGAATTTAATTTGATTTACATACGGCAATATCAGCAAAACTAAATTCATTCCTATCACTGCGCCATACGCCATCAATGCTTGCTTCATAAAGTTTTCTCGCCAATTCTTGGCGGCTTGTCCATTATCTAACGGCATAAGTCCATATATTGGTGGTGCGATAAGGAACAAAATTATGCACATAAAGAATCTCGACATCACACCTATAACCACATTTAATAACACTGAGAAGCAAATAATAACCGCTCCAAAACCTTCAATAAAGTTAAATTGCCACAAGTCATAATAATACCAAACTAAACCGACATTAAACTTTGAAAAAGCAACAGACCCCATTGACAAAAATTGAGTGAAGAAATCGTAGGAAACCCATGCCCAAGCTTCACCACTATGATATGTCAAATCTATTGGATGCCCTCTTGACGTGTGTAAATTACATGCAAATGCGGTGTCAATCATTTCGGCAAGTTGTTCATTCCCTTTGGCGTTTTGGAACAGCTTAAAATCGTCATCATCAGGACCGCCTGTGTAACCACCCCGCGAATACCAATTATATGTTCTTGCACGATTTGCATTATATGCCGCCGCCCTGAACAAAGAACCGGAAAAAGTGGCATTTGTTGCGGCAATGTTGGTTAGTTTAATTACATCACCTCTGTAAAATTCATTGTAGGCATCACTTTGCAATTTGCCATACCACACTCCGCTCCCTTCGCCGAGAATATCATAAAAGATATAGGATTTTTCGCCTTTTAACACACTATTTGGGTTGTCATCAAAACTTCGAGCAGTGTAAGTTTCAAACAAATATTCCGAAACATTTTCCTGCCCATATAAAGCGATAATTGCCGAATCAGACGTTGAGGTGAAAGTGTCCAGAGCCATTAACACCGCTTGCGATAAATACAAACCAAGAACGATTGTGAGTGGCACTATTGCCATGCCAACAAGTGCTTTGCCGGCAGTGTATACATATTGCATTGGACCTTTTGCCGCTTTCTCATCATAGTTGTAGTGGCTTTTTACTATTGCAACCAAAGTTGATGCAAACAAAATGATAACACCAAAAATAATAAATGACCAAAAAACGGTTGACAAAACTGAATATTGCAAGCCATATTCATTTATTCCCAAAATTCCTGTGATGAATTGAGTTACCAAATCTCCTGTTGTTTTGTGAATTTCACCCGTGATTGGATCAGTTATGTAAACAATGTCAAGTCCTACAAGTTTTCTGAAAAACAGTTGTAAAACATCCAAAAGGCACGCGAGGCTGGCATAAAGCAGATACATAAGTTTTGGAATAAGATCAAAAAGAGCTTTGAACATCTCTTTAATAGGCGAGAGAATAAGATCAACCAGCCACTTAATAGCGTCTGTTATGAAGGAAAAAATCCCACCTTGCATTGCTATATGCATAGAACCTCCTTAAACTATTCTCTCTCATTTTACCAAATTAATTTACATTTTGCAACAATTTTCGTAAAAAAAGTGGAAAATCTTTGATAAAATGTTCTATAATATAGCCATGAACGAAAAAATTCGCGAAAAATTGAAAAATTTAACCACTCGACCAGGCGTGTATATCATGCGTGATAAAAATGGCGAGATTATTTATATTGGCAAGGCAAAGAACCTCAAAAACCGCGTTAGCCAATATTTCCGCAACAGCCCAAAACCAAGCAAAGTGCAAGCAATGGTGGACAATGTTGACAACTTTGATTATTTCATTGCCACAAGCGAACTTGATGCGCTTGGGTTAGAGAGCAATCTCATTCACAAGCACCAACCTTTTTACAACATTTTGCTCAAAGACGGAAAGGCTTTTCCATACATTAAAATTGACATGAAAGATGACTTTCCTCGCCTGGAAATTGTTAGAAAAGTGAAAAAAAATGACGGGGCAAAATATTTTGGGCCTTACATTGCAGGAATTGACCCAAAAGAACTTTTGAAAATCATAAGTTTTGCCTTTAAAATTCGCACATGCAGCGGAAAAATAGACGGAAAAGCAAAAAGAGAATGTTTGAATTATTCTATGGGGCTTTGCCTTGCACCTTGCACGGGAAGAGTGACAAAAGAGCAATATGGGCAAGAGATAAAAAAGGTTGTGAAATTTTTGAGCGGCAACGATGACGAAGTGGAAGAAATTTTGAAAGAAAAAATGGAAACCGCATC
>CANRMV010000073.1 GCA_947631875.1 uncultured Clostridia bacterium | reverse complement strand
GACGTTGAAACTATTGGTGAAAAAACAACGGTTAAGTTTACAATATGGACAAAAGAAAAATATACAGAGGGCGTGAATGTTGTTGTGAGATACACAACCAAGCCAATCGAATTTACTTTGACAAGAGGAAATGTATTTTACGAAAGTGAAAGCAATACAACAAGAATTGTCCTTGAAGATGAAAATATTTCTGCTACTAATGTTATTACCCATAGTAGGGTTGATGATATGATTAGAAATCCATCCGATTATGAAATAAAATATGAAATAAAAAAGAATGGAAAATGGGAAGAGGAAACAGAAATATTTAAAAAATTTCAATGGAAAAATCGTGGAAATTTCTCAGGTTTCAATAATGTTATATATTTGGAGTTGGATGACACAGTTGATTTGACTAGTATCAAAAATTTGAGAATAACTATTAAACATCTGAAAGATGATAAAATAGAGGTTCCAGTTATTGTCTATCCAGAAGCTTCCACAAGCTCTGTTGCCATTGCAACAAATAAAGACTATTCCTTTGAGCCTGTTAAAACATCATTTAAAGCCAAAGACTATTTCAACTCAGTTGAATATGAGCAGAATAATAAAATAAATTTAACAAAGTTATTACAATTTAATGTTGGCGAAACCAACTATACACTTAGCAAGATGGCATTTGGAGACAAAGAAGGAGGCTCTTATGAGATTTTTTACAAGGACGGAAAATGGACAATAAATAAACAACCGGGAGAAGAACTTTCAATATCAGAAGAAGAAGGAACGACTTATCTTGTTGTTGATAATACTATTAAAGACTCTTTCTTAACCGAGTTTAAAACTTTTGAAGTTTATGTTAATAGTAGAGCTATTAGCACTAAATTGAAATTAATAACAGATTCTTCTGATAAAGTTTTAACAATAGGCTATAAGCCAAAGGAAACTTCCGGTGTGAAGATGATAGATGATGAAGAAATAGAATTCTCTTGGGAATATCTAACTAATAATGGAAAAATTTCCAGCACAGAAAAGCTCTATGGGCTTGATTTTGACTCTTACAATTCTGTGAATGTGTCTGTTGAAATTTCTCAAATAACTTTCAATGAAGATGTTTCTGGGACACTTACATTGGAAAATGGAAGTGACAAAACCATATATATGCAACAGGGCAGATTTACAAGCGGAAGAACTCTTGAAATTCCAGGCTTAGACACGCCTAAAAAAGTTAACTTTACAGCATATTCTGGAACTTGGACAAAAGACAAAGATGCTCCTGAGGATTCATATATTAATTTTGAGGATTCTGGCGGAATTGAAAGTTGGTATAATTCAGTTGGAGATGACACATTAGAGGAAGATTTGTATTATGAAAAAGGAGAGGCAACGTATAATGATTTTGACCCTAATGATGGTGATACAAAAAACAATTTAGACAGACTTGGAATTAATGCTACAAATATTCAACAGATTGTAACATCTAAGGATTTGATTGATGAAGAAAATAATAAAACCACATCGGAGCGATATGTGATATATTCAAATGGAGTAATTAGTATTGAAAAAGTGGTGGTAGGAAATATTGGAGATGAAGAAAATCCTGTAACAAAAATTTTTGAAGCTTATAGATATATTTATGACCCAAATAAAAATGAAGTGTATAGTTATAATGCTTCTGTCAATCCTAACTTTGGAGAATTAAGTGAAGAAGATGAAATGTGGCTTTGGAAAGTGGCAAATGACAGTAATATTAGGCTTGATGAATTCTTGACAAAATGCGATACTTGGGGAACCGTTGTTGCTGATATTGATGACAAAAATGTTTATTTTGCTAAAACTCCTTATAAGAAGCGAGTTACAGCTGATGAAAATAAATATTATTTAAAATCGACAACAATAATTGATGTGCCTAAGGATTATCTTATTGGAGATAATGATAATGATGAAGGAATTATTCTTTCACAATCCAACACTGTTGATGCTGCTGTTGGCGAAGCATTTAAATTGAATGGGTTTCAGGCAACGCCAAACACTTTTGACGGGCTTGAAATTAGAGAGAAAGATGGCAGTTGGAACCCATATGACAACCTTGATGAATTTGGCGAACGAGATGATGTGAAAAATCTATCTAATTGGAACAACAAATTTGAATTAATATACACTAATAAAGAAAATAAATCAACAAGTTCCTTAACAGAGATAAGCAATGGCAACATGCAAGATGTATCAAAAATTAAAAATGTTATTTTGGAAAATGATGTTCACCTTAATATTGGGCTTGGAAACTATGAGAAAAACATTGATGGTGACAACCATATTTTGAAATTCGCTCCAACAGATGTGAAGCCACTATTCAATAAGAAGGGGAGTGATGAGAGTTTGTTGACCAAAAATGTGGTTCAAATTAATGTTGTCTCGTTGGAAACATTGAATTCCAATTATAGTCCATTCGGCATGTTCACTGGTAAAATTGAAAACATAGACATTTATGGAACAATTAGAAATGTGAACGGAAGTGAAAAACAAAAGGTAGAGGTTTATCCATTTGTAAACACGGTAAACAATGATATTACAAGCATTATAAATTACTCCACCATTTATGGTGAAGACGCAGAGGATTTTACGGACAAAGAGTATAGTAGAAATGTTAATGTTTCGCTTGTTGACAATCTGAAAAACAGCAATGGCATTTTAATTGCTGGTAATGGTGCAAAAGGAAAGAAAGGTGCAGACGGCAGTTTCAATGGTAAACGAAGTGGCACTGCTGGTTCAAGCGGAGGAAACGGTGGGAATATCACTGTTGAAAATGGATTTGCTGGATATGCACGTGCTGGCCGCAGCGGAATTTCTGGATTTGGTGGCGATGGCGTGAATGGTTGGTTTGACACTGACGAAAATCAGGGATTGTCTGGCGGAAAGGCAGGAGACGCCGTTGCAACAAAATTACAAGCGGGAAGCGTAAAAGTAACATCAGATACAGCAAATACGCATACTTTACAACGTAGAACAGTTAACAGCGAAGGAGGGAAAAATTATTCCGGTGTTGGCGGAATTGGCAGTTTTGGCAGAATTTATTGTGCTAACGATGCTGGTCACTATTATTATAGCGGATGGGAAGGTTTGATGAAATATTCATGGAAGTTTTACAGGTCTGCTCCTTCAAACAGTGAAGTTGATTGTTTTGAACAAGGACATCCTTGGTGCACAGTAGTAAATCAAAAAAATAAGAATGGTGAAGTGGAGGATGATAAGTTTACATTTTTATTTGGCTATATGACTGGCGTAGAAGGCGTGTTAAATGTTAATAGACGTGGGTATAGAGATGGAAAAGTTGTTGGAGATGTGAAAGGTGCAGATTTTTACCCTGTTGAGAAGGATGGAGACATACCTATATGGCACAATCGTATATTAGAGGACCTTGGAGATAACACATATGGATATAGGGAAGGTGACCAATTTATGGTATTCATTCACACAAACAAACATTTTGGCGCCGGAGGGCATCTATGGTACAACAGGTATAATCGTGAACCTGATCACTGGGGATCTGTAATATTCCCTACAAGCGGCAATTACTTGCGTCCAGAAGCAGTAACAACGCTAGAAATACCAAAATCAGCATGACGGCTAAAAGAAACAAAAAAATTGTATTTAAAAGGATGATTTTACTATGGAAAAGAAAGTTAAAGATGAGAAAAATATTCACGAGGGACACAGAAAAAGGTTGGTGGATTTGGCCTACAAGGCTGGGCTTGACAACATGAGTGATGTGCAAGTGGTTGAGTTGTTTCTAACTTACATCTTCCCTCGTGGAGATGTAAATCCGCTGGCCCACAGGCTTTTGGACGAATTTGAAACTTTGGCAAACATTGCCTCTGCTGAGGTTTCAAGTTTGGTTAAAGTTCCGGGCATAAATGAAAGGTCGGCAAAACTCATCGTTCTTTTCAATGAAATGTTTTTCTACTTTGCAACTTCAAGAATGGGCAAAAAGTGCGTGGTTACAACAAGGGCAGAAATGATTGACATTGTTGAAGATTATTTGAGATTTAGAAACACAGAAAACATCCTTTTAATTGCTTTAAGTGCTGGCAAAATTGTGACGCACAAAAAGAGAATTGCAAAGAAAAGCCCAACGGAAGCGGACATTTCCATGCTTGAAATTGCTGACTTTATTTCCAACGCAAAACCTGCAAGCATGGTGATTGCACATTGCCATCCTTATGGCAGCGCAACACCTTCACCAGAAGACAAAGTTGCCTACAAAAAGATTGAGGAATTTTGCAATCAATGCGGAGTTGAATTGGTGGATTCCTACATCGTTGGCGAAGATGGCGTTTACAGTCAGGCAGAAGATGAACGCGTGAGAACTTACTTTGATGTTGAGGCTCTTCACGAAATGTTTTAAACAAAAAAACTCAGTGGAAAACTGAGTTTTTTTAATGGCTTGGGCAGGGCTATTTTAGGAAAAGTTATTTTAAATTTGAAAAAATAAAAGCCCAAAGCGAACTTCCAATCGCAGAGCCAAAAAAAGCGGCGAGGAAATAAAGCAATATTCCCCAATAATTCCAATTTTTGGGCTTATCTTTTTTTAAAGAAATGGGTTTTTCAGATTCCAAAATTTCAAAACCATAGGGCAAAACGGCCAAACAATAAACGTCGTCATCGTCATACTTGACAGAAATGATATCTTGGCGCTCCAAATGGGTTAAAATGTGCCGCACGCTGTCGCTGTCCAGCCGAAAATGGCGAGGCAGACTCATAATGATGTCAGGAATTTCAATAATTTTGTAACTCCCATCATTACATTCTTTTGCCAAAATTTGAAGAACGAGTTTGCTTTTTGTGTCTATCATAAAACTTAGTTTGTTTTAAACTCAAATTCCTATTCACATAGCCGCGAATTGAATAAATTTGCACTTTTTGGCAAAATTTTTTTTATGACCAGAAAGGAAAGAATGGTTATGTCATATTTGTGCAACAAATGTCAGCAAAGGCGGACATATCTTATTTCAATTTGTTGTGTCTGACAGCAAAAAGGGATATTTTTATTGTGTTAACCTGAAAAAAGGCGGGCAAACCTTCAATTTTGACGAAAGGAAAAAGCATCGCACATTTGGGCTTTTGATTTTGCGAAGCATGTTTTTGGCGACTGTAAGTTTTGTTTTTGGCTTGATTTTGCGAGCAATATTCAAATGATAAAATCCACTTTTTGCACCGTTTTTACGCGATAATAGCAAACACTAGGCATCGTGTTGCCAAGATTTTGAAAAAAAGTCAAAAAAGGCAAAAAATTTTTGAAAAAGTGTTGACAAATGTTTGGTGTTTATAGTAAAATACCAATGTTGCAACTCAAAATAGAGAAAAATGCAACGAGAACCTTGACAATTAAATAGTTTAAAGAAATAAACAACTTTTACAAAAAGTCAATGTAAGTTATTTGAGTTTTGGAAAGAACAAAGTGCTTAGTGTAAAGCACACTATTGGATTAACCTAAACTTTTCTCGAATAATTTTTAATTTTAGGAGCGTAGGGCTTTGCCCGGCAAGTAAAATTAAAAATCACAAACAGGGAAGAGGAATGGGAAGAGAAACCATTGGAGTAGCGGTTAGGCTGCAAGC
>CANRMV010000072.1 GCA_947631875.1 uncultured Clostridia bacterium | reverse complement strand
GCGCTTGCTCATCAACAGATGGACCAGGCGGAAACAATTTTGATGCACATTTTGCGAGGCAGCGGCTTGGCTGGGGCGCGCGGAATGGAGCCAATGCGCGATGGAATTTACATTAGGCCAATGCTTCCAATTTCAAGAGAAGAGATTGAAATTTATGCCTCAATGAACAACATAGACTTTGTTGAGGATAGAACTAATCAGGATAATTCGCTTTCAAGAAACTATATAAGAAATGTGGTGATGAAAGATATTTTGAAAAAATGGCCAAATGCGGTTGAAAAAATAAACAATTTTGCGTGCGCAGTTGTGGATGATGATGATTACATAAAATCGCGCTTGGACACCAATGCTTTTTACGTTGAGGACAGAATGGTGCAAATTCCATGCAGTTATTTCAGAGCAAGCAGTGCGGTTTACAGCAGAATGGTGTTTAAGGCCCTTTCGCTTATCGGGGTGACAAAGGACATTGAAAGAAAACATATTGAGATAATAAAAGAACTTGCCATAAGTCTTGAAAATGGAAAGAAAATTAAGTTGCCATATGATATAACGGTAAGCAAAGAGTATGAATATTTGACTTTCTATAATGACCATGTTGAAAAGCCAAATCTTTCAAGAAAACTTAAATGTGAAGAATTTGATGCCAATGGCTATGGCAAAATTGAAGTTAAGAGAGTGCGAACTGACAATATGAAAGATGCTGATGCGCTTTACTTTGATTATAGAAAAGTGCCAAAAGATGCAGTTTGGAGATATCGCGAAGACGGCGATGTGTTTGAAAAGTTTGGCGGCGGAACAAAAAAACTCAAATCGTTCCTAATTGACAAAAAGATTCCTGTTAGAAAACGCGATTTAATTCCTGTTTTGGCTTGTGAAAACGAAGTGTATGTTATTGCCGGAGTTGAAGTGAGCGAAAAAGTGCGTGTTGGAAATGACGTTGCAACATGCTATAAGGTGACTGTAAATAAAAATTAAGGGCTTTAAAGCCCTTTTTTCATACTTGACATTTTGAAAATTTGTGATATTATATAGTTATGACAAATAAAAATGAAAAGATTTTAAAAGATAGCGTGCTGCTTTTAGGACCACTTGGCGTGGGAAAATCTTTATTGTCCACAAAGATTGGAGAAAAGTTGCATTTGCCTGTTATTTGCCTTGACCAAGTTTTTGGTGCTATGTCTATTTTTTATCGAAAAAGCTGGCAACTTCCAACTTTTGAAGAGTGGGAGGCTTCTCAAAAACCGATATTTCGAAGAGATATGAGCAGAGTAGACCGTTTTAAGTATCACGAGCAAATATCTCAAAAAATTGTTTCTGATTATGAAATGTTGAGGTCTTATCAAGAAATTTTTGACATGTCGAGTTTGATTGAGGATTGCTGTTGTGCCATGAAAAATTGCTATTTTGCAACAAAAAATAAAGATTTTCAAACGCGTATGTTTGCTCTTATTTACACAGACACTTTGTTGCTTGAAAAAATTATGAGCAAACTTAAAGAGCCTGTTGTTTTGGATGCAAGTGGAATTATCGGTGCTTCACTCACTTTGAAGGAAGAAATAAATGCAAATGACATCCACCTCGACGAAGGCACAACCACATATGATTTTCAAAGGAATGTTTTGTCAAGATTTGGCACAAAAGTGTATATTTGTCCGGGCGAAGATTTTAGGGACAGGAATGATGATGAATGCGTTGAGGCAAACAAAATTATTTTAAAATCCAAATCATCATATATAAAATATTGCGATATTGTGGCTTCGACAAACGGAATTGTTTATCGTGATGATCCAATATTGTTACAAAAGCGCAACGATTATGATATTGATAAAAGTTTGAAGTTTTTAAAAGCACAAAATTTGGGCGAGATTGAAAACACAACCGACCAAATTGTAAATTCAATAAAGGAATTTATGCAAGCAAAAGAGGATAGAAGCAAGTAAATCCTCTTTTTTATTGCTAAAATCAACAAATATTTTGAAAATTTGTGAATAATTGATATAATAAGAAATATGGAGGGCAATATGAAAATTGCAGTCACAGCAGAAAGCACAATAGATTTGCCAAAAGAACTTTTGGAAAAATATAAAATAGAAACAATTCCATTTGACGTTATTTTAAAAGATAAATCCTATAAAGATGGCGAGATTAAAACTGAGGAAATTTTTGATTTTGTGACACAAAACAAAGTTTTGCCTAAAACAAGTGCAATAAATGTTGAAAGTTACACTGAATTTTTTGCAAAAACGCTGAAAAATTATGATGCAATAGTGCACATTTCTTTATCATCTCAAATTTCAAGCGCTTGCCAAAATGCCATAACTGCATCAAAAGAATTTCCAGAGGTGTATGTTGTGGACAGCCTTTCTTTGTCCACAGGCATTGCCTTGCTTGCCATTTATGCTCGCGAACTTGTTGACAAAAATCTTCCAGCAAGAGAGATTTTTGATAGGGTGAATGCTCGCGTGCCTTATGTGCAAGCAAGTTTTGTTATTGAAAGATTGGATTATTTGTATAAAGGTGGCAGATGCTCGGCACTTTCCTATTTTGGTGCAAATCTTCTTCGCATTAGGCCACAAATTTTGGTGAAAGAAGGCAAGATGGGGCCTTATAAAAAGTATCGCGGAAACATGGATAAAGTTGTTGCAAATTATTGCCAAGACACACTTCAAAAATTTAATAAACCTGACCTAAAAGTTGGATTTGTAACTTACACAACGGCAACAAAAGAGATGGTTGAAAATGCAAAAAATGCTTTGAGGGAAAGGGGCTTCAAAGAGATTTATGAAACCCGAGCCGGCGGCACAATCGCAAGCCACTGCGGGGAACACACACTTGGCATATTGTATATAAATGATGGAGGAGAACAGAACGCGGATAATGATTAATAAATTATTTAACAAAAATGGGCAATTTTCATTTGCTCATTTTTATTTTAAAGAAATCGATAGCCATAAATAATTGATTTTCTTTTGCATACTTTTCTTTTTGGTCCGTGACCGCTTTTATTGACTAGCATTTTCGCAAATACAAATAATTGGTTTTCTTTTGCATACTTTTCTTTTTTCTAAAAGAAAAGTATGTTATAAATCATCAGCGTCTTGGACGGGTAGCTCGCCGTCAATCGGCGTGCCGGTGTAAGAGCCAAG
The DNA here is from genome assembly GCA_947631875.1 of uncultured Clostridia bacterium. GTDB lineage: Bacteria > Bacillota > Clostridia > Christensenellales > UBA1242 > Caccovivens. The sequence goes on along the minus strand of CANRMV010000072.1, from coordinate 2,450 downwards.
CGGGTCATTTTTACTTTCCAATATGCTTTTTTTGTTTTTTCTTTTTCTCATGAGTTTATTATGTGTGAAAATCCATTTTTTATTTGTTTTTTATATAAAAAAAGTGTAAAATATGCATATGGAAAAGCAACTTACAAAAGCACAATTTGTTGAACGCAGTTTGTCCAAAAGATTTCGCAAAGGAATTTGGGCGCAGTTTATTGGTGCTTTGAAACACTACAATCTTGTTGAAGAGGGTGACAAAATTGCAGTTTGTGTGTCCGGCGGGAAAGACAGCATGTGCCTAGCAAAACTTATGCAAATGCTCAAAAAGATTTCAAAAGTCAATTTTGATGTTGTTTATTTGTGTATGGATCCTGGCTACAACAAAGAAAATCGCAAAAAAATTGAGGACAATGCAAAACTTTTGGACATCCCTCTTGAAATTTTTGAAACGGACATTTTTAATACTGTTGCCAGTATGGGCGGCTCGCCATGCTATATGTGTGCAAGAATGAGGCGGGGTTATCTTTACAGCGAGGCGCAAAAGCGCGGTTGCAACAAAATTGCACTTGCACATCACTTTTCTGATGTTATCGAAACCACTTTAATGGGAATGCTTTATGGTGCACAAATTCAAACTATGCCTCCAAAACTTATATCAAAAAATTTTGAAGGGTTGGAACTTATTCGTCCGCTTTATTGTGTTCATGAAGATGAAATTAAGGCATGGGTGAATTATAACGATTTGGAATTTATAAATTGCGCTTGCAGGTTTACAGAAAATTGCGAGTTGCAGCCAGACGAAAGTTCGCAGTCGGCACGAAAAAAGACAAAACATTTGATTGAACAACTTAAAAAAACAATACCAGCTGTGGAGGAGCATATTTTTCAAAGTGTGCACAATGTTCAACTTGACACGTTGGTTGGCTTGAAATATGGCGGGAAAAATTATGATTTTAACGAGCTATATAACAAAAAAAAGAAGAGCAAATAACTCTTCTTTTATTTTAGCAGAAGCATCTATCCGAATATGCTCTTGTTGGTTCAACAGGGATTGTTGGGATATATGTGCCTTCTGGAACATCGATGTTTCTTCCCTCTGATTTTGTTTCTGCTGGTTTAGAATATTCTGGAACAAAATCGTGAACATAAGGGTCCCAAACCATAGTGGCAGGATTGTCAAGAGTTTCACAAAGATAATCTGGCTCAACTCTGTCGCCACGAGGTGAAAATCTGCTGATTGGAATTATATCATTTATAGTAGGATATCCATTCGCACAGCAGTTGCTGATTGGAATATAATCATTAGCATATGGAAGATTTATGTTATAAACAGGCATGCTTGAAAATCTACAAATTGGAATAATGTCTTGAAATAATGTTTCGGGATTAGGAGATAAATCCATTTCAAAAGACGAGTTTGAATTTAGTGGGTCGTAAAATGGCTCAACGCGATCACCTCGCGAACCCAAGTATGAGAATGGGTCATAAGTTCTTGAACATGGGTCATTTAGTGGTCCAACCCCATTGTCTGGAATAGGATAGCTGGAAAATTGATAATTTTTCTCATTTTGAGAGGACAAATACCAGAATGGGTCATAATCAATCCCAGTTGGATTGTCATGATTGTCCTCTATTGGTCGGCTGAAACGATAACCAAAATTGTCCTCAAAATCACCTCCAAATAAGCAAATTTTTGAATTTTTAATACATTTTTTCATAAATCCTCCTTTTAAATGAATTTTTATACACTTTATTGTATTTTTATAATAATACTAATTTTATGCTTTGTCAACTAAAATTACAAAAATTTTTTAAAAATTTTTAACTATTTTTTTTGACAATATTTTTAATTAAAAAAAAGAGCGAAAATTTTTGCAATTTTGCTCTCTTTTTTGATGTTATTTGCCAGACTTTTCTTTGTGCATGTCCATCACATAATAACTGCCTTCGTGTTGGGTTGCAGGAAATCTTTGCCCTTTTTCAAGATAAAGTTTTCCGCCGTCACTACCTTCTTTGTCATATGCTTTATAGTCGCATGACATAGGCACAACTTGTCCAGGTCTGTATTTTTGCATATTTTACCTCCCAAGTTTAGGGTGTGCAAAATACAGCATTTTATTCATACTTTTCTTTTGAGAAAGAAAAGTAGGCAAAAGAAAATCAAATTAATAAAAATTTTATTTTTCATCTTAACGAAAACAATGAAAGAATATTATTCGCGCACAATTTCAAAATTTGTTTTTCAATTTTGTCTTGCGTAGGGCTTTGCCCGGCATACAAAATTGAAAATTCACTCTTGCCGCAGCAAAATGCACAGAGTGATTTTGCAAGGTGCGAAAAGGGGCTCGCGGGGAAAACGAATTTTAGCGGTCACGCCCGAGATTCTTCACTTCGTTCAGAATGACAGCAAAGCGGGCTTGTCCGCGTTAAAAATTCTAGTTGTCCCTGCGATTATTTCTTTTTCT
>CANRMV010000071.1 GCA_947631875.1 uncultured Clostridia bacterium | reverse complement strand
TTTAATTGCAGTTTTTTGTTATAATAATCCATATGAGCAAAAAAATTAAGGTTTTGATTGACACAGATGTTTGCAATGAGATTGATGACCAATTTGCAATTTGTTATGCTTTGTCCAGAAAGGAGGACTTGCAAATTTTGGGAATTACAATCGCACCTTTTCCTTCACACGCGCCACATCTTTCAATAAGAGACGGGCTTATTGACAGCAAAAACGAAACAAACCACATCATCAGGCTGTTTGGGGCTTTTCATGATGAAAAAATCCCCGTGCTTTTGGGGTGTGATGGCTTTTTGTCGGAGGGCTATAATTCTTCAAATCCTGCGGTTGAAAAAATTTTGGAACTTGCCAAAACTGAAAGAAATTTCACCATCTGTTGCTTGGGGCCGCTGACAAATGTTGCAATGGCAATGAGGATTAAGCCAGAAATTGCAAAAAAACTTAAAATTGTTTGGCTTGGAACGGGAAACCTTCTTTTAGATAAGTTTAGTGACACCAATTTTTCCAATGACAAAGATGCTTTTTATGAGGTTCTGTCAAGCGAGGCAAAATTTACGGTTTTGCCTTCTTATTTAGCACGTTCGGTTGTAACATCTAAATATGAATTTTTTGAAAACACAATCAAAAATCCTGTGACGGACTTTCTCAAAACGCTTTTTGACAGGTTTGAATACATAAAAAGGGAAAAGGAAATCAAAGCAATTTATGACATAGCACCAATTTGCTATGTATTGCATGCAGAAAAGTTTTTAACAAAAGATGTGGATGGTAAACTTCTTGACAAAGAAAATTTGGTAAAAGTGCCTAAAAATAGGAAGGTTACAGAGATTTTGGAGTTGCCAAAATATTCTTTTGTTTGGTTGGATTTTTTAAATTCCATAAATTCTGTTGAAAGCAAGGTGTTTAAGCCAAACATTTTTTTCACCTCCGACACGCATTTCAACCATGAGCGCAAAGTGAGATTGAAGCAAGTGCCTTTTGAAACCGTTGCCGAAATGAACAGCGAAATTGTTAGGCGTTGGAATAGCGTTGTTGGCATAAACGACATTGTTTATCATCTTGGCGACTTTGGCGATTACGAATTTGTTAAACAGTTAAACGGAAAAATTATTCTCATTTGTGGAAATTATGAAGAAAGGGATTTCGAAAAATTTGAACCATTTAGAAAAAAATTGATGGGCTTGGGTTTTGCCGATGTTGTTAGAAATAAAATGTATTTGCCGGAGGAGATTTTGGGCGAAAGGGTGCTGCTCACGCACAAACCAACAAATCACGCAAAGGACTGTTTAACTCTTTTTGGGCATGTGCATTCTCTTAAACCTGTTGAAAAGTTTGGGTTTAATGTTTGCTGCACTTATCACTATTTCACACCGATTGCCGCAAAATCTGTTAAAAGATATCTTGATTTTATACATAATCACGCCGATGAGGATGTGTTTGTTGGCGAATAAACCGCATTTTTGCTCAATTTTTGGATTTTTTTTAATTTAATAAAAAAATTTGCAATTTTTCTTGACATTTTTCTTAAATTATAATAAAATGGTTGAGCATGGTGGTTGACGGAGTGTGGCTCAGTTGGTAGAGCGCGCGGTTTGGGACCGTGAGGTCGGGGGTTCGAGACCCTCCACTCCGACCAGCAAACAGTTGTTTGCCTTGCAGTTGGGCCTTTAGCTCAGTTGGTTAGAGCGACCGGCTCATAACCGGTTGGTCCGCGGTTCGAGTCCGTGAAGGCCCACCAAATTAAAAAATTTGGGAAACTGCTTGCTTTCTATTGCGGATTTGTGCTAATATAAGTTCGTTGTAGGAAAAATAGGCGACTTGGCTCGGTAGTTCAGTTGGTTAGAACGCCAGCCTGTCACGCTGGAGGTCATGGGTTCGAGCCCCATTCGAGTCGCCAAATCAACTTTTTTTATTAAGTTGATATTTGCCCAGATAGCTCAGTCGGTAGAGCAAGGGACTGAAAATCCCTGTGTCGGTGGTTCGATTCCACCTTTGGGCACCAGTGTCCACAAACTAAGCAACCAAATGGTTTGGTTTTGGACAACTAATAGGGGTAGGTTGCAGAGCGGCCAAATGCAACGGACTGTAAATCCGTCGACTATGTCTTCGATGGTTCGAATCCATCCCTGCCCACCACTTATTTTAGATTATGCTGGCGTGGCTCAATGGTAGAGCAGCTGACTTGTAATCAGCAGGTTGAAGGTTCGATTCCTTTCGCCAGCTCCATCGGAAAATCAGAGTGTATCTGATTTTTTTGTTTTTTTAACCTGCTGCTTACAAGTCAACTTGTAATATTTTTTCAAAATATAACTTCACCTCATCCTTCGAAATTCTGCAAGCATCTTGTGATTAAGGTTTTTTATGAATATGTTTGAAAATATTATGATTAACATTAAAAATATGTTATAATTAAAAAAGAGCGGACAGGTTGCTTGAAATGTTGGAAGAAAAGAGAAAAACAAAAAGGGTTTGATTAGAATTAGGAGTAAATATGACAGACGAAGAATATATGCAAATTGCAATAGATATTTCTAAAAAGGCAAAATATCCTTATGGTGCGATTGTTGTGCGGGGGGGGTAATCATTGGCCGGAGCGACAGCAAAAGGGTGAAATTGAATGGCTGTTACACTCATGCTGAATTTGTTGCAATTCAGGATGCCCTTAAAAACAATAATTTGTATGGCGAACTGAAAGGCGCAACAATGTATGTGTCAACTGAGCCTTGCCCTATGTGTATGGGCGCAATTTTGTATGAAGAATTTGATAAACTCTACTATGCCGCGAAACTCAAAGATAGCGACAAATATTATTGTCCCGAAGTGCTTGTTTCTTGCGAAGATATTGCCAAAGCAGCAAAAAATAGAAAAATTGAAATTCATAACATAATGCGAGCAGAAGCAGTTGAAGTATTAAAAAATGCAAAAAGTGACGGTTGATAAATAAGGAGAACAACATGATTTATTTGATTAGACATGGTGAAACGGATTGGAATAAAAGCAAGGTTATGCAGGGGCAAACCGACATTCCACTCAATTCAAACGGCATAGAACAAGCAAAACAAATTTCACAAAAACTTAAAGATGTTAAGTTTGACATCATTTTTTGTTCGCCACTGTTGAGAACCAGACAAACTTTTGAAAATTTGGGCAGAACGGAAAAAGTGATTTTTGACGATAGACTGAAAGAAAGAAACTATGGCAAGTTCGAAAAAACTCCAAAATCATCTTTTGATTACAATGAGTTTTGGAATTATTCTCTAAATAAAAAGTATGAGGGGGGGGGCAGAGGCCTGCCAGGATTTTTTTGCAAGAGTTTTTTCGTTGCTGAATGATTTAAAGGCAAATTATCACAACAAAAATGTTTTAGTGGTTACGCATGCAGGAGTGACTAAGGCATTCAAATATTATTTTGATGGTTTGAAAGATGAGGAAATTGGACCATATTTGCCACAAAATTGTGAAGTTATAAAATATCCTATTTAATTTTTAAATATATTTGACAAAAAGTTCACTTTTAAACTAAAATGATGTTTAAGGAGAAGGATATGTTTAATATTGCTATTGATGGATTTTCGGGAAGTGGGAAATCCACCTTAACAAAAGAACTTGCAAAAAAATTGGGATTTCGAGTTCTTGACACGGGGGCTATTTTCAGATGTATGGCATGCGGCTATTCGAAAATGGGCTTGGGAGAGCCAACCGAAAAAAATATTGTCAACTTTTTGAAAAAAGCCAAAGTTGAAGTGAAATTTGATGAAAATGGACAGCGTGTTTTGTTTAATGGCGAGGATGTCACACCTTATATAAGGGCAACGGAAGAAATAGGCTTGCTTGCAAGCAAACTGTCCGCTTTTCCAAAGGTGAGAGAAAAATATCTTGAAATTGCAAAAAAGTTTGCAGAGGAAAACGACTGCATTATGGAAGGCAGAGACATAGGAACGGTTGTTATGCCAGATGCCGATGTGAAAATTTTCTTGACCGCCGATGAAAAAGTGCGTGCAAAAAGAAGATGGAAAGAACTTTATGAAAAGGACAAAACTGCCAAATATGAAGATGTTTTAAAAATCATGAAAGAGCGTGATGATTGCGATGTGAACAAAACATGTGGCAGATTGATGCCAACCGAAGAAAGCATTATTGTGGATAATTCGGACATGACCTTTGCACAAACGGTGGATTATTGTTATGATTTAATAACTAAAAAACTTGATTTAAGCAAAAAAGTGAATGTTGCTATTGACGGCTATGTTTGCAGTGGAAAAAGCACAATAGCCAAACTTTTGGCAAAGAAGCTTGGGTTTAAGGTGTTTGACACGGGGGCAATTTATCGCGGAATTGCGTGTGCGTTTGATTATATGCACCTTGACGAGAACAAAATTGACGAAAAATACATTGAAAAGTTTGCAAAACAAATCAACATAGAGATTGATTTTGTTGACGGGTTGCAACATGTGAAAGTGAACGGCATCGACCACACTCAGTTTATTAGAACGGAAAGGATAAGTGCGCTTTCAGCCAAAATTGCACCATTCACATGCATTCGTGACAAAGTTTTGAAAATTCAAAGAGAGTTTGCCAAGAATAATAACTTGGTTATGGAAGGCAGAGATATTGGCAGTCATGTTTTGCCAAACGCTGATTTCAAATTTTTCTGCACTGCTGACGAGAATGTGAGGGCAAAGAGAAGATTTGAGCAGCAAAAGGCTATGGGAAAAGATGTTACATTTGCGAATGTTTTGAAAGAATTGAAAGAGAGAGATTATCGTGATGTGCACAGAGAACATGGCGCGATTGTGATGACTGATGATGCAATTATGCTTGATACAACAAATCAAAATGCGGAGCAAAGTGTTGATTATTGTATTGAACAAATGAAAAAAAGAGGGTTTAGAGGCTAAACTCTTTTTTTTATTTTGGGCGGATTTTGTGAACACTTGGGGTGGTGTTTGACAAAAAAGTGAAAAATTTTCAAAAAAGGCAAAAAATTTTTGAAAAAGTGTTGACAAATGTTTGGGGAATATAGTAAAATACCAATGTTGCAACTCAAAACAGAGAAATGCAACAAGTTCTTTGACAATTAAATAGTTTAAAGAAATAAACAACTTTTACAAAAAGTCAATGTAAGTTATTTGAGTTTTGGAAAAAACAAAGTGCTTAGTGTAAAGCACAACTATTGGATTAACCTAAACTTTTCTCGAATAATTTTTAATTTTGGGAGCGTAGGGCTTTGCCCGGCGAGCACAAATTAAAAATCACAAACAGGGAAGAGGAATGGGAAGAGAAACCATTGAAGTAGCGGTTAGGCTGCAAGCCGTGTCCGCGAAACGGAAATGGTGTCTGTCCCAGATTTGAACAATAGAGTTTGATCCTGGCTCAGGACGAACGCTGGCGGCGTGCTTCAAACATGCAAGTCGAACGGATAAGTTGTTAGCACAAAAACATTTCCCAAGAGATGTTTTTGTGCTGACAATTTGTTAGTGGCGGACGGGTGAGTAACGCGTGAACAATCTGGCTATTACAGGGGGATAACAGTTGGAAACGACTGCTAATACCGCATATGACCACAGCCTGGCATCGGGCAGGGGTGAAAGGAGTAATCCGGTGATAGATGAGTTTGCGTTTCATCAGCTAGTTGGTGAGGGTAACGGCCCACCAAGGCGACGATGGGTAGCCGATCTGAGAGGATGACCGGCCACACTGGAATTGAGAACG
>CANRMV010000070.1 GCA_947631875.1 uncultured Clostridia bacterium | reverse complement strand
TCATCGGTAGAAGTGAATTTCCAATTTTGTATGCCGGGCAAAGCCCTACGCAAGACAAAATTGGAAAACGAGATTTGGAATTGTGCAAGTGCGGCTCTGTGGGCAATCGCTCTTGCGAAGTGGGGCGTTGAGAGGGATGCGAAAATAAGGAGGGTTTATGAAATATCCAAACAATGATTTATGGAGCGTTAGACAAATTGAATTTTTGCATGATGCCCTCAAAGGCTATGAGGGGGGGGAGTGCGTTTATTACTCAAATAAAAAAGTAAAAACCACAATTCCTGATATTGCAGAATACAATTATCTTGGTGTGATAGTTTTTGAAGGAAAAGACAGAACTATTATGCTGGAACAGGGCAAAGGTTATGGTTTGAAACCGGAAATGGTGTTAAAAGTTTTGGCGGAAAAGAACATAAAAGTGAAAATAATTAACTAAGGCAAACAAATTGCCTTTATGCGGGCGTAGTACATCGGTAGTATGCGAGCTTCCCAAGCTTGAGAGGTGGGTCCGACTCCCATCGTCCGCTCCAAGCAAAAAAAACTGCACTTATGGCTCGTTTTTGCCCTTTGGTCAAAAAGCATCGCTTTGGCGTTTGTTTTTTTGCTTTTTGCCCCGAATGTAAATCGCGCTTCGCTGGCGATTTAGGGCAATCGTCTTAAAGTGGAAGCAATATAGAACTGCACTTATGGCTCGTTTTTGCCTTTTCAGTTATGGTTATGGAAGAGATTTTTAAAAACAGAAGTGTGAATTTTGAAAAATTAAAGAATTTCGGCTTTAAACAAACCGAAAGGGGATTTATTTTTCGAAAAGACATTTTGGGCGGGGATTTTGATGTGGTTGTTGAAATTTCTAAGAAAGGAGAGGTTTCCACCAAAGTGTTTGACAAAGGTTCTGGCGAGCAATACGTTTTGCATCTTATGAAAGATGCTGTTGGGGAGTTTGTTGGAAGTGTTCGGGCGGAATATGAACAACTTTTGCAACAAATTTGCGACAGTTGTTTTGAAAGAGATGCCTTTAAGTGTGAGCAATCGAAAGAAATAATTGAATATATTAGGCAAAAATATGGTGACGAACTTGAATATCTTTGGGAAAAACTTCCAAATGCTGCAATTTGGCGAAGGAAGGACACGCGAAAGTGGTATGGCGTTATGATGGTTATGCTAAAGAAGAAATTGGGGTTGAAAAGTGATGAACTTGTTGATGTGTTGGACCTTCACACCGACCCCGATTTGAAAGTTGTGAATGGTAAAACGATTTTTGAAGGCTACCACATGAATAAAAAATATTGGATAACAATTTGCCTAGATTATTCTGTTCCCACAGAAAAAATCAAAGAATACATAGATTTAAGTTACAAATTGGCAAAAAAATAAATAATAACAATAAAAAAAGGAGAAGTTATGAGAAAAGTTTGTTTGGTCACAGGTTCGGCAAGAGGAATTGGAAGGGCAACAATTTTGAAATTTGCGGAAAACGGATATGATGTTGTTGTGAATTACAGCAAAAGTGAACAAGAAGCGTTGAAAGTTAAGAAAAAAGTTGAGAACGATTTTGGCGTGAGAGCCGCCATATTTAAAGCGGATGTTTCAAGTGAACAGCAAGTTGCTGAGATGTTTTCTTTTATAAAAAAAGAGTTTGGCAGAATTGATGTTGTTGTGAACAACGCGGGGATTGTATTTGACAGGGATTTTGACGAAATTACTGTTGAACAATTTAAAAGAACACTTGACGTCAATTTGCTAGGGGCTTTTCTTGTTTCAAGATATGCAAGGCCTTTAATGCGTGCGGGGGGGGCAATAGTTAATGTTTCATCAACCAATGGAACAAAAACCATTTCGCCTGAATGTCTTGATTACAATATATCAAAAGTTGGCTTACAAAGTTTAACGCGTGATTTGGCTTTTCAATTTAAGCCAAAAATAAGGGTGAATGCGGTTGCAGTAGGTTGGGCAGACACAGATATGAACAAAGATTTGCCACAAGAATACATTAAACAGGAGACAGCAAAAATTTATCTTGGCCGATTTGCAAAGCCAAGTGAAATTGCAAATGCAATCTACTTTTTGGCAAGTGATGAATCTTCCTATGTGAATGGTGAAGTGCTTACAGTTGACGGAGGATATTAAAAAACAGGCGATTGCCTGTTTTTTTTGTTTTACATTTTTAAGATTTCTTAATTTTCAAAAAAAATAAAAACAGTTTGTGTGTAATTTTCTTTGTTTGCGAATGTTTATATGCTATAATAATTTTGTTTTTGAAGGAGGGAAAATGAAAAGAGTTGTTGTTGAAGGAAGTCAGTGGGGAGATGAAGGAAAAGGAAAAATAACCGACTATTTTTCTGGGAAAGCGGACATTGTTGTTAGGTTTCAGGGCGGAAACAATGCGGGGCACACCATTGTGTTTGGTGGCAAAAAATTTGCTGTTCGCCTTTTGCCATCGGGCATTTTTCACGAGGGCGTGATTTGCGTTTTGGCATCTGGAATGGTTATTTCGCCAAGCGGATTTTTTGAAGAAGTTGACATGTTAAAAAAGGCAGGAATTGACACCTCGCGCATCAAAATTTCGGACAGAGCAAGTGTGCTTTTGGATTATCATAAACTTTTGGACGGGGCAAATGAGCGGGCTCTTTCTGGCAGCAAAATTGGCACAACGGGGCGCGGAATTGGCCCTTGTTACACCGACAAAGCAAGCCGAATTGGGCTTAGGATGTGCGACCTTTTGGATGCAAAAACGCTGAAAAACTGCTTGACCAGAACTTTGCAATTTAAGAACAGAGAACTCAAATCTTATGGGCTTGACCCAATCGATTTTGACACTCTTTACAAAGAGTGCTTAAAATATGGCAAAAAGTTGAAGCCATATGTGACCGACACATCCGTCTTCTTGCAAAATGAAATTAAAAAAGGAAGCAAAATTTTGTTTGAAGGGGCGCAAGGTGCAATGCTTTGCCTTACGCACGGAACATATCCTTATGTCACTTCATCATCACCAATGTCTGTTTCAATTCCGCTTTCTTGCGGCATTCCACCAAATAGCATAGATTATGTGCTTGGCATTGCAAAGGCCTACACCACAAGAGTTGGCGAGGGGCCATTCCCAACAGAACTTTTTGGGGATTTTGCCGATGAACTTCGTGAGCGTGGGCATGAATATGGCACGGTTACAAAAAGGCCAAGAAGAATTGGTTGGCTGGATATCAACATCTTAAATCATTGTGCAAGAATTTCTGGCGTGGACGGCTGGGCGATAACCCTTCTTGATGTTCTAACGGGCGTGGACAAAATTAACATTTGCGTGGGCTATGAGTATAAAGGACAAACAATAACAACCATTCCTGCAACGCTGGAAGAATATCAGGCCTACAAGCCAATTTACATAACAATGGACGGCTGGAAAAAGGATATTTCCAATGTGAAATCTTTTGAGGAGTTGCCAAAGAACGCAAAGAAATATTTGCAAAAGATTGAAAAATTGACAAATGTTCCAATCGCGCTTTTCTCAGTTGGGCCAGACAGAGAACAAACGGTTATTTTGCACGACCCTTTTGAAGATTAAAACAAAAAGTGACAAAATTCACTTTGAAATTGAAGTAAAGTTTTTGCTTTGTGACACAAAAACTTTACTTTTTTTTGGCAAAGGACTAAAATATTTAGGTAAAAGGAGAAATTATGAAAATTAAACCAATTTTTGATAGAGTTGTTTTGCTTCCAAAAGAGGCAGAAAGCAAAACTGCAAGCGGAATTTTTTTGCCATCCGCTTCGCTTGAAAAATCTCAAATAGGCAAAGTGGTTGCTGTTGGCGAGGGCGGAATCGTTGACGGAAACAAAGTTGAAATGCAAGTTAAGGTTGGGCAAGAAGTGTTGTTTGCCAAATACAGCGGCACAGAATTTGATTTTGAAGGCAAAAAATATGTTATCGTCAAACAAAATGACATTTTGGCGATTTTGGAATAGGAGGCGGATATGTCAAAGATGATTTTACAAGGCGAGCAGGCTCGCAAAGCGCTTGAAACAGGTGTGAATAAACTTGCGGACACGGTTAAAATAACACTTGGACCAAAAGGAAGAAATGTGGTTTTGGGAAAAAAATATGCCACACCACTCATCACAAATGATGGCGTTACAATCGCAAAAGAAATTGAACTGCAAGACCCTTATGAAAACTTGGGCGCAGAACTCATACGCGAAGTTTCTGTTAAAACAAACGATGTTGCGGGCGACGGCACAACAACTGCTTGTGTTTTGGCTCAGGCAATCATTCGCGAGGGCATCAAGAATTTTGCCGCAGGCGCAAATCCAATCATTATGAAAAACGGCATTTTCAAAGCGGTTGATGTTGCGGTTGAAGAACTTAAAAAACTTTCCAAACCTGTTGCAAACAGCAAAGACATTCAGCAGGTGGCATCAATTTCGGCTGGCGATGAAGAAATTGGAAAACTTATTGCAGAGGCAATGGACAAAGTTGGTGCTGATGGAGTGATAACCGTTGAAGAGGCGCAAACAATGCAAACCGAACTTTCAGTTGTGGAAGGAATGCAATTTGATCGCGGATATCTTTCGCCATATATGTCCACAAACACCGAAAAAATGATTGCCGAAATGGACAATCCATACATTTTGATAACCGACAACAAAATTTCCAATTTAAACGAAATTCTGCCTGTTTTGGAACAAATTGTTAAAATTGGTGGAAAACTTTTGATTATTGCAGACGATGTTGAAGGCGAGGCACTAACTGCACTTATTTTAAACAAACTTCGTGGTTCACTTTCTGTTGTGGCTGTTAAAGCACCAAGTTTTGGCGACAAGAGAAAGGCGATGCTTGAAGATATTGCCATTTTAACCGGTGGCACATTTGTTTCAAGCGAACTTGGAATAGATTTCAAAACGCTGACACTTGACAATCTTGGACGGGCAAAAACTGTTAGAGTTGACAAGGACACCACAACCATTGTTGAAGGTGTTGGCAGACAGGAAGAAATTAAGGGAAGAGTTAAACAAATCAAAGACCAAATCAAAAACACCACAAGTGACTATGAAAAAGAAAAGTTGTCCGAAAGGCTTGCCAAACTTGCTGGCGGCGTGGCGGTGATTAAAGTTGGCTCGGCAACAGAAGTTGAAATGAAAGAGAAAAAACTTCGCATTGAGGATGCCCTTTCTGCAACAAAGGCTGCTTCCGAAGAGGGCGTTGTGCCAGGCGGCGGAGTTGCACTTTTAAAAACAACTGCTGCAATCAAAAAACTTGTTGAAAGCCTAAGCGGTGATGAAAAAACAGGGGCGGCCATTGTGCTTAGAGCGGTGGAAGAGCCTGTTAGACAAATTGCAAGCAATGCCGGCATTGATGGCGGAGTTGTTGTAAATAGGATTTATGAAAATCTTGACAAGCCGGCATTTGGCTTTGATGCACTAAACAATGAATTTGGCGACATGATTAAGAAGGGAATACTAGACCCAACAAAAGTTACACGTTCAGCACTCCAAAATGCCGCATCGGTTTCTGCAACACTTCTCACAACTGAGGCACTTGTTGTTGAAATTGAAGAGCCAAAGAAGGCGGAGGAAAGAGAAGTCTATTAGGCGCGGGGACAACTAGAATTTTTAACGCGGCACGGCAAAGCCTAACCGCTAAAATTCGTTTTCCCCGCGAGCCCCTTTTCGCACCTCGAAAAATTCCGCTGGACATTTTTCGTCGGTAGAAGTGAATTTCCAATTTTG
>CANRMV010000069.1 GCA_947631875.1 uncultured Clostridia bacterium | reverse complement strand
TTTCATTATTTCAAAAAACTTAGTTCTTGTTGCCACTTGTCAATTTTAAAGGACACATTCGCCGGGCTTGTTGAAGGCAGATACAGAATGGGCAGGGAAGTTTGCAAGTTTTTTGTCACAAATTCATATGCCGTCAGCCCGTTGCAAATAATTTTTTCAACTTTTGTGCGTGGAGGAAGCAAGAAGGATAAATCAGCAAGTTTGTAATTGGATTTTTTCAAAACGCTGTCTGCCGAGCCTTCCAAATCAGCAACCTCAACTGCATCGAACAGTGCAATATGGTGCTTTAATAAAAAATCTATTTTGGATTGTATTTCGTTTTCAATTTTTTCGCCAAAGATGTTTGCCAGAACTTTCCAAAATTTGTTTTGCTTATTTCCATAATAAAACCCCTGTGCCCGACTTTTAACGCTTGGAAAACTACCCAAAATCAAAACCCGACACTCCCTATCAAAAACCGCATCAAAACCTTTCATTGAATGTTTTAGTCCTCTAAAAATTCTTTAAATTCTGGGCAATTAAAAAAGTCATACAAAGTTATATTCAATCCGTCACACAAAGCTTTCAAAGTAACAACACCCGGATTTTTGCTTTTTCCATAAAAAATGCTTGTAATGGTGCTTGGCTCAACCCCAGAAATTGTGCCTAATTTATTTGGAGTTATACCTCTTTCTTTACACAAATCCAAAATTCTTTTAGTAACTACATTAACCACTTTCATACGATATATCCTTTATATGAATTTTATCATTCGCCTTTTAAAATATTCAGGGATATATCCTTGACTTTGCTGTGACTTTGAGTATAATAAAGGATATATCGTTTATGGTGGTGATTATGAGAGAAAAAACTTGTTGCTTTATTGGACATCGCAAAAGAGGTTACTGATGAACTTATTTTTTCAATAAAACACATTCTGGAAATGCTTATTGAAGAGGAAAACGTTCGAACTTTTGCGTTTGGAAGCAAAAGCGATTTCAACAGCCTGTGTTGTTCCATTGTCACAGAACTTAAAAGCCAATATCCCATAATTGAACGCGTGTGTTTAACTTGCAAAAGCGAGGATTGTTGCTTGGAAAAGGACAGAGAGCGTCAAGAGGCAACAATCAGCCGAGTTTTGAAAAGAGAGGTGCATTTGCACGGCTTTGAAAGAGAGTTGGAGTTTAAAACAAAGCATAAAGCCGGAAAAGCAAGTTATGTTGAACGCAATCGAGCCATGATTGATATGAGTGATTTTTGCATGTTTTATTATAACCCCAATTACAAGCCACCAAAGCCAAATTCTTATTCAGAGCAGCCCAAAAGCGGAACTGCGTTGGCGTTTAAATATGCACAGCAAAAAAAGAAACATATCATAAATATGTTTCCTTCTTAATTTTTTTCAAATTTTATTTCTTTTTCATTTGCTTGATTTTTTCGCAAAGTTTTTCATAGGCCTTTTGCAAATCGGTTTCGTCTTTAACGGTTTCTTCCATTGGACAAATGCCCGTGCCGGCTCTGTTTATTATGTTTTCTGTGAGCGTGTCATAGGAAACTTTTATTTTGTGCTTTTGCAAAACATCCAACGCGGGCTTGCTTAAAACAACCGCGTGCAAAGCCGAAATTTTTGCCAAGGAAAACAACATTGCCGCCGCTTTGCCAACAATTTTGTCCGCAGCAGAAAAGCCTTTAAGGTTAAGCCCTTGTGCAAGAAATTCCATCATTGGCGCGATGCCGCTTTTGTTTGAGGTGTAAATTTTTTCGCCCTTAACCAAAACGCAGGTTTTGTCATCCACAAGCAAACTTTTTGCCTTTTGTAAATCAGTCATTTTTCTTGTCCTTAGTAAGCAAACATTGCAAACCTATTATAATAAGTGGAACGATTGCTGCTTGCAAAACAAGCCCAAGCAAACCTGTTTGAATTTGTGCCCAAACAACAGAAACACTTAAATTTGAAACGCTTTGGAATATTGCGGACAAAGTTATAAACACCGCTCTTCCCGAAATTTGAGCAAACAAAACTGCTGGAAACGCAAGCCATTTGTTTTTGGCAATTCGTTTTGAGAACAAGCCAGCCACAACAGCAAAAGTTGCAAGTTCGCAAATCATAAATGGCAATCTTGCAAGTGCTGGCATAGGATTTCCTGCCGCCCAAGTGATAAGAAAACTTGTTATTGGTGACATTATGCCAACGCTAAGTCCCCACCATGTTCCAAGAAGGCATCCACCAATCAGCACAGGCAAATACATTGGAAGCCACTTAACGCCACCCTCAGCACCTGCCGCCAAGTGAACGAGTTGAGGCAAAATCACACTGAGTGCAACCAGCCCAACAGAAATCAAACTTTTCACAGTTATTTTTGTTTTTACTGACTTAAAAGTTAAAACACTATCAATCATTTTTTTCTCTCCTTTTTTCAATTTTCGTTTTTTTATTTTTTTTCAATTTCAATTTGACTCACCTTCAAAACGCAAGGCAAGTTGTAATTTCTTTTGCCCGCACCAAAGCCCGTTTTTAAACTTTTGTGCGTTTGCACTTTTTCAAACTTTGAAATTGCAGCAAGTGCAGCAATCCCTGTTGGAGTGATAAGTTCCCCTTCAAAATCTATGTGCGAAATTGGAATGGAAAATTTGTCCATTATGTTTTTCACCGCCGGCGTTGGAATTGGAAGAAAGCCAACCCTCGTTTGCACTTTTCCGTGTCCCTCGCAAAGATTTTCAACATAAACATTTTTCACTTTAAGGTTGTCAAGGCAAAATGAAATTGATGTGATGTCAATTATGCTGTCCATTGCCCCGCTTTCATGAAAAATCACCTCTTCTTTTTTCACGCCGTGCGCCTTGCCTTCGCTCTCTGCAACAATCTCAAAAATTTTCATTGCAATTTGCTTGGCTTTTTCTGTTAATTTTGAGTTTTGCAAAATTTGCTTAACGTCTTTCAGCGTTCTTTTTTCTTCCAATTTCAGATCCACTTTTTTCTTGCCGGAAAGATAATCTAAGTCGTGGTCAAAATTGTTATTTTCCAAAAAAACATCAAAATCTGTGCAAAAAACGCCATTTTTCTTGATTTTTTTGATAAAAATTGCATATTTTTTCAAATTTAAACTTTTTATTGCGGTTTTTAATTCGTTCGCATTTGCTCCCAAATCCAATAGTGCGCCCACAATCATGTCGCCGCTCACACCGCTTGAACAGTCAAACAAAATGTCCATCAGTCCAGGCTCACAAGTTCATATTCTCTTGTTCCAAGTTTGTGCTGCTGTGCCGCCTCCACAATGTGAATGCCGTGTCTTGAATCCATTCTTTCAACCAAAGATTTTTTGCCTTTGTCTTTTGAATTTATCACCGCATCATAGCAGCATTGGTCAAGCGCAACAGGGTCAAGAGATGCAAAAATTCCAATGTCGCCCATTTCTGGCTCTGGTGGATTTGCATCACAATCGCAGTTCACCGACAATCTGTTTGCAACATTGATGTAAGCCATGTTCTCAGGCTTAACATATTCAATCACAGCCTTGCACGCGTCAGCCATACTTTCAATGAAGGCGTCTTGTTCGCGGTCAAAAAGATTTTGCATCATAACCTCTGGATTGTCAGTTGCGCCAACCGAATGGATGAACGCCTTGCCATTACGGGATGCAAAACCAATCGAAATATTTTTAAGCGCTCCGCCAAATCCTCCCATAAGATGCCCCTTAAAGTGAGAAAGAATAAGCATGGAGTCATAATTTTTCAAGTGGTCGCCCACAATGTCATATGGAAGCCTAAGCCCATTTTTGACAGGCAACTTAAACTCGCCATCTTCGTCAAGAATGTCACATGGAGCAATGTCCAAAAAGCCGTGCTCCTTAATTGTCACCCAGTGGTCTTTTGAGTGGTATCTGCGACCCGGATAAGCCGTGTTGCATTCCACAATCGTTCCTTTTATCTTTGAAACAAGTGGAGCGATAAGTTTTGGATTTAAAAAGTTGTGCCCACCTGGCTCGCCTGTGGAAATTTTAACGCCAACTTTTCCTTTTAGTTCTCTGCCAAGTTTGTCATATAATTTGATTAAACTTTCCGCAGAAATATCCTTAGTAAAATAAACCTTTGCTTTCTTCATAAAACCTCCTAAGTAAATATTATCATAAAAGTGTTTTTGCTTGCTAATATTTTAATAAAAAAACGCTTCAAAAATTGTGTTTTTATAAGAAATTAACAAAAAAAGCAGAAATTTTCTGCTTTTCTTTATGTTTTTTTATTTTTTATGAATGACGATAAATCGTTTGGGTCACGCCAAGAAATTGATAGTTTTCTGCTTGGGTCGTTTCATCAAAATATTGTGCCTCATTCAAACTTGACCTGCAAAAATAATAATTTGTGTCGTCATTTCCCGTTTTATCATCGGCCGTTTCGTCATCTGCGTCCTCTGCTTCAATGAGGTTTAACTGTGCATAATAGTAAACATAATTGCGGTCATAAGATGCCATAAGTTGTTCGGTGAATATCCCCGTTTCCATTGAAACAACTGTTTTTGCTTTAACGGTTTCTGCCGTTCCGTTCAACATGGATGAAATTTCTGCTCTGTAAACATTGTTGATGCCAAGCAGAACAACCCACGTTCCGTCAACAGCAACAACTTGGCTGAAACTTATTGATTCATTGTTGTCATTCACAAAATTGATTGTTTTGTCTGTGCTTTGATTTGCAACATAGTGAATTTCACTTCCTGTGGTGTATATATATCCTTTGCTGATGAATTGTGTTGCTCCGCCAACGGTTTCTTCGCCAACAACCCTATAAATTTTTGCTCCGCTTAAAGCATTATTTGAAACAAACTCTGGTGTGTCATAAAACACTTTTTCTTTCATTTGTCCATCTTCAAGTTTTTGCTCTGTTCTTTTTGTCATTTTGTAAGTTGACCCGTCACGAGTAAAGAAAACTTCATCCACAAGTTCGCTTCTCACATATCCAACTTCTCTGTCAATAAATGTGACTGCGCCACCTTTTCCTGCACCTGTGAGAGCCTCAATTTTGGTTGGTTTTTTGCTTAAATCTGAAATTGAAATGCTGTAAACATCGTTGTAAGGAATGTTGCTGTTTTCGCTGGCTTTGGTGAAATACAAAATTCCGTTCCAATCCGTTGTGCTGCCAAGCCTTGTTGCTTGATAGGTTTTTGGCATTGCCACGCTTGTTACACCATTCAAAACTTGCACTCCACCATTTTCAAGATTGAGTTTAACAAGATTTGTTCCCGCAAGCATCACGAGATAATATTTCCCGTTGTATTTTAACACCTCAATTTTTGTTACGGTTGCTTTCAAATCTCTTGTTGAATAGATTTCTTTTTTGTCCGAGCCATCAAGGCGACTTCTATAAAAGGTTGTCCACCCAAAGTTGAATTGTCCGCCTGATGTTTCCCAATTATTTGGTGTTGCATAGAAAACATAATTTCCAATCACAAAAGTGAAACTGCTTATTCCAGAAGAATTTGTGTAAGTTGCAACTTCATCCCCAATTTTTGCAACGCCTTTTGGCGAATAGTCAATGCCTTTTGACGAAAACTTTTCTGCGTTCACATTAAGTTTTGCAAGATAGGAAAGCTCTTTGGCAGCGTTGTAGTTGCTTGAAGTTGTTCCAAGTGACTCTGTGGTTGTGTAATTTTCATTCATTCCATTTCCAAAATACAAAAAATCGCCCACAATGGCAGCAGAAGGTCCATTGTAATATAAAACATCGTTTGCGCTGATTGTAACCGGATCATTTCCACAGCCCATAAGCACAAAGCCCAGCGATAATATGCAACAAATAATAAAAGCCCACTTTTTCATAGTAATCTCCAACTTTAATAATACAATATTATTGGCTTAAAGTCAATAAAAATTCAAATAATCTCCACCAAATTGTTTCCAATAAGGTCACAAGAAGTTAAAAAATATGTTATTCCGTTCTTTTCGAGCACCTTGTTTTGTTTAAGAAAAGCATGAATATGCCCATACACAACACACTTAACC
>CANRMV010000068.1 GCA_947631875.1 uncultured Clostridia bacterium | reverse complement strand
TTTTGTTTTTTGTTTTAACTTTTCTTACTTTAAGATTGTTTCCTGCATTTTTGGAACTTTTGAGGTTTAATCGGGCTTTGGACATGGTGTTAAGCGAAAATGGCAAGAAAAAAGGAAAAACTTGTTTGCCCACAAATTTTTTAAATTTCATCATTTTTGTTTTTATTTTAGACTTTGTTGTGATAACATTATTTGGAGCAAATTTTGGCTTGATTTTTAAGTTCTTCTTGCATCTTGCAATTTTTTTGCTTTGCATAAGTGTGGGTTATGAGATTTTGTGGCTTTTGGAAAAGTATTGCAAAAAGGCAGGATATGTGACCGCTTGGCTTGTGTATGTTAAGCCGTCCACAACTCATTTAGAGACGGCATCCATTGCTTTGACGGAACTGAATTTGCTTTTATCTCAAAAGGAGAGAGGTTTTATGGAGGACGAAAAAGGACATTCCTTTTCTGTGGTTTACAATGAGGTGAAAAATAGGTTGGCAAGTGCCGGAATAAACGACAAAAGCGAAACCGATTGGCTTATTGCAACCGTTTTGAACAAAAATAGAGCAGAGATAAAACTCATTTCTTCCATAACTGACAAGCAAGAGCAGGAAATTATGAAAGTGACTGCTAGGCGAGCAAAAGGGGAAAGTTTGGACAACATTTTTGGCTTTACAGAATTTTATGGGCTTCCCTTTGACGTCAACAAAAAAGTGCTCACGCCAAGAATGGAAACGGAAATTTTGGTTGAGCAGGTTTTAAAAGCAGAAAAAAATTTCAAAAACGCTAAAATTTTGGATTTGGGAACAGGCTCGGGGTGCATTGCTGTGGCTCTTGCCAAAAATTGCGAGGCGCAAATCACGGCGATTGACGTAAGCAAAGTTGCACTTGCAACGGCGGAGGTGAATGCCAAAAAAAATGGCGTAAAAATTGAATTTTTGCATTCAAATTTGTTTGAAGGCTTGAAAAGAAAGCGAAAGTTTGATATAATAGTGTCAAATCCGCCATATATCAAAACTGATGAAATAAAAAAATTGGACAAAAATGTGCGGGAGTGTGACCCACTTCTTGCACTTGATGGTGGCGAAGATGGTTTGAGTTTTTATCGCGAAATTTCCCAAAAAGCAACTTCAAGATTGACAAATGGCGGAATGCTGTTTTATGAAGTTGGCAAAGGGCAGGCAGGAGCAGTGCGAAAAATCATGCGAGAAAATGGGTTTGAAGAGATAAAAACAATTAAAGATTATAATAAAATTGAAAGAGTGGTTTATGGAAGAATTAGGTAGAGAACTTTTGAAAAAAACGGAAAAATCTAAGGTTAGATATGACGAACTAACCGAACTTATCATGCGTCCAGAGATTATCGCTGACAATCGCGAATGGAAAAAACTTGTCAAAGAAAGGAATTCGCTTGAAGATTTGGCTTCTTCTCATGAAGCGCTAAAAAAATTGGTTGAAAATTTGGATAGTTGTGAAAAAGATTTGCAAAAAGAGAAAGATCAAGAGATGATTTCTCTTTTTAAAAGCGAAATTGATGATTTGAAACAAAAAATTGAAAACGAAGTTGAAAATATCAAAATTTTGCTTTTGCCAAAGGATGAGAATGATGATAGCAACGCCATTATTGAGATAAGATCGGCGGCGGGCGGCGAAGAGAGCGCTCTTTTTGCACTGGAACTTTGCAGAATGTATTCGCATTATGCAGAAAAAAACCGCTGGAAAGTGGAATATATCGACACAAACGAAACGGAAATTGGCGGCATCAAAGATGCAACAATCATGGTTAAGGGCAAGGGTGCATATTCTCGCCTAAAATATGAGAGCGGCGTTCACCGCGTGCAAAGAGTTCCTGAAACAGAAAGTCAGGGGCGCATTCACACCTCCACTGCAACTGTTGCTGTTTTGCCAGAAGTTGAAGATGTTGATTTCGAAATTTTGGATAAGGACCTCCGCATTGATACATATCATTCGGGAGGAGCCGGCGGACAAAATGTAAATAAAGTTGAAACCGCAATTCGCATCACTTATCTTCCTCTTAACATTGTTGTGACTTGCCAAGATGAGAGGTCACAACTTAAAAACAAGGAAAAGGCTTTCAACATTTTGAGGTCAAAACTTTATGACTATTATCAAGAACAAAAAATGAGCGAATATGATGCCAACAGAAAAAGCCAAGTTGGGCGAGGAAATCGAAACGAACGCATCCGCACCTACAACTATCCTCAGGGCAGAGTGACTGACCACCGCGTGAACCTCACTTCCTATGACCTGAACGGAGTTTTGAATGGAAACATTGATGAATTCATTGATGCAAACATATTAAAAGAACGCACCGAACTTTTGCAACAAGCCTAAAAGCGCACTAAAATGTGCGTTTTTTATTTTTTTGCCAATTTTAATATTTTTTCATTAATTTTGAAGTTTTGGGCAAAATTCCATATTGACAAATGGATTTTTTAAGGTTATAATAATCAAGATTTTGGAGGCACTTATGACAAAAACATATAACATTGAAGCCATTTGGCACACCTATTCCAATTATTTAACCAAAGGCAATAAGAGAATGGGAAAGTTTTCTGGGGTTATGTTCTGTGAGGATAACGGCCATTGCTATGGACTTATTAAGGATGAAGTTATTGGCTTACAAAACCTTGAACACAATTTTTATTTTGTTGGTCATTTTGAGCCTAACAAAGGCATTTCGTTTGTTATGGCTTCTGTTGGAAAAAATTCTTCTCCAATCATATACACACTTGTTCAAGACGGGCGAGGTGGATTTTGTGGAACGGTTAAAGAGATATCTATGGTGTCTAGTCACATTTTGAGGGAGTCTCAAATTTGTGGTGCCAGATTGAAAATGCAAGAGGTTGAAATGACACCTGTTCAATTTAATTATTATCAAAAAGAAGTTGAGAAATCACGTCCTTTTATAGGCAATGTCTTAGCCGAAAATTTTGTTAGTCGTGCTGAAACAAATAGTGAAACTTTGATGAATTCTGTTATGTCGCTGGCAAGAGAAAATGTGCAATATCAAAACAGCAAATATATGTTATAACAAAAAAAGGCAAATCGCCTTTTTTCTTTGTCATTTCATTGTTTTTATTATGTGAAATTTCTAAAACAGCCGCAACCTTGTGTGCTTGGGAAGTTGTTGTTATTGTTGTTGTTTGCAAGACCCAGCAAAAGCAACAGCAATATGTTTGTGTTGGTTGCAAGATTTGTGTCATTGTTGCTGCTTAAAACAGAAAGCAAAAACACCCACAAAAATTCGTTTGACATAAAAAATCCCCCTTTTGACAAAATATAACATTTTTAGTCAATTATAGGGCGCTCAACCCTTTGACTTTTTTTCTTTTGTAAGTCAAAATAGTTGTTGTAGAGAAGTTACAATTTTACATATGATAACAAATTAAAAAGGGTGCAAAAAGTGAGGATTTTATGAATAAATTGTTAAAAATTTCCCAAAGTTGCAAGTTTGAAGTGCAGGATTTAATTCCGGATGACGAAAGCGTGAATAAACTTGCTGCCTACTTTCAAAACTATTCTGACCAAACCAGAATAAAAATTTTGTCGGCACTTTCAATAAAAGATTTGTGCGTGAACGACCTTTCAAAAATTCTTGGGATAAATCAAACAACAATTTCGCATCAACTTCGAACACTCAAAGACCAAAACATGGTGGAGTTTAAAAGGGAAGGAAAAATTTTAACTTATCGGCTTAAAAATCCGCAAATAAATGAGGTTATGCTTTATGCTGTGAAAATTTTGTCGTGAATAGATTGACAAAACAAAATGTTTTAAGTAAAATTGGGATGTGAAAAAGAAACTGTTGCTGCATTCGTGCTGTGGACCTTGTTCAACTGTGGTGATTGAGAGGTTGAAAGATGACTATGACCTCACGCTTTTTTATTACAATCCAAACATAGAGCCAAAAGAGGAATATGAAAAAAGGAAGGCGGAGGAACAAAAAGTTTGCCAGCATTTTGGAATACCTTTTGTTGAAGGTGACTACGAAAATGATGCTTGGCTTTTGTTTGTGAAAGGTTTGGAAAAAGAAAAGGAAGGCGGAGCAAGATGCAGTAAATGTTTTGAATTTCGCCTTAACAAAACTGCGGAATATGCAAAGGAAAATGGGTTTGATTTGTTTGCAACAACTTTGTCTGTCAGCCCTCACAAAAACACAATTTTAATCAATCAAATTGGCGAAAACATCAAAAATATCAAAAAAATCGACTTTTTAAGCGAAAATTTCAAGAAAAAAGATGGATATTTGAGAAGCATTCAACTTTCAAAGGAGTTGGAATTATATAGGCAAAACTATTGTGGCTGTCATTTTGCAAGGAGAGAAGATGAGCGAATTTAGTGGTGATTTTATTCAACTAAATGAAAAAAAGAAAAAGAGGGAAGGAAAAAGCCTTGCCCTGTATCTTACAACGCACATCACCCTTTACATCCTTTTGATTTTCTTTGCAATATTTTTCACTTGGTACACCGTTTTTGTAACTACGCATGGTTTTTATGAGGTTCACGGCCCTTCCATGATGCCAACCTTCAATGTTCAAATTGGTGACGAGACCGCATCAGGCACGCAAGACAAGTGTTTTGATGCAGTGTATATTGACAAAAGCACAAAGCCAAAAGCGTTTGACATAATTGTTATTCAGGAAGATAGAAATGTGGTTAAAAGATACATGGCGGGCGAAGGTGATTTGATGACGATTGCGTTTGACAAAACGGGAGTTGTGCATTTTTATAGAATTCCAAATAAAGAAGACCCAACAACTTATGAAGGCGCAATGCTGCTTGAAGACGGCTCTGAAAATGGTTATCGAATAAGCGGAAGAGAGATTGGAAAAGAGATTGATGCAAAAAGCGACCTTTGGTCAAGCCATTTAAAAGAAATAAACAATAACGGACTTGACTTTATTAAAATTGGAGACTATTCATATACGAAAAATTTTGTTAAGAATTATTTAAAGTTAAACAGCAGCGACATTGAAAAGATTGGCGCAGGAACATTTTCTCGTGAAGACATTTTCATTGCGGAGGATGGACTTGTTTTTGTGGAAGTTCCAAAAGGCAAATTTTTCTATTTGGGAGACAATCGCATCAACAGCGAGGACAGCATGATGGCTGCCGATTTTGAAGATGCATCCAAAATTGTGGGAAGAGGGGATGTTGTTGTTAAAAATTACAATTTTGCCAATCGACTTTGGGAGGTAATTAAATTTTATTTCAGTCAAGTTGAGAAATTTTTTGCAAAATAGCGTAAAATCGTTTGGAAAATAAATAAATTTGTGCTAATATGAAAATAGCATGAATTATGCAATAAAAAGAAAAAGGAGAAATTTATGAACAAAGGTGAATTCATTAAAGCAGTGGCTGAAAGAGCAAATTGCACACAAAAGGACACAGGCGTTGTTTTCGATGCTATGATTGACACAATCGTTGCAGTTTTGAAAACAGGCGACAAAATTCAAATACCAGGATTTGGTTCTTTTGAACTTGCAAGCAAAAAAGCAACAACAAAAATCAACCCACTCACAAAGAAAACTGTTAAGGTTGCTGCTTGCAAAGTGCCAAAATTCAAATTTGGTAAAAGCTTCAAAGCAATTTTTAATGCTTAATCCAATTTGAAGAGTGCTTTAACATTCTAAAAAATAGAAAAATAAAGAACACTGATTTTTTTGTCGGTGTTTTTTATTTTTGATAAAAAATTGACCAATTTAACGGCTGAAATTGCATTAAAAAGCAGGAAATGCAAATATTTCCAAATTAAATTGTGAAAATCATTGCTTTTTTTGAAAAAAAGTGCTATCATTACAAAGCATGGTCCCATGGTCAAGCGGTTAAGACGCCGCCCTCTCACGGCGGAATCAGGGGTTCGATTCCCCTTGGGACTACCAAAAAATCTGCGCTAGTGGCTCGTTTTGTCCTTTGGACAAAAGCATAGCATTGACGCTTGATTTTTTGGCCTCGCGCCAAACGAAAACTGCACTCCGTTGGCAGTTTTGCGCGACTCTCTCGCGAAGCAAACCTTCGAAGTGAAATAAGTTTTAGGAAATTGAAATTTGCGCTGATGGCTTGTTTTGTCCTGCGTCCGCAAGCCACAGA
>CANRMV010000067.1 GCA_947631875.1 uncultured Clostridia bacterium | reverse complement strand
TTAGTGGCAGAATACAATCTCGTGATTACAGAAAACAATATGAGGACGGCACAGTTGAAAACCTTACTGCATACGAGGTTTCTTGCCAAAATATTTCAATACTTGGAAACGTGACAAATATGCAAAAAGAGACAACTCTTTCAAAGGATGTTGTGAACAAATAATTGAAAAAACATTAAAAATAAGAAAAAAAACACGGTTTTTTCGTGTTTTTTTATTTTTTTTCAATTTTTTATTGATTTTGAGTTTTTTAGAAAATTGGCTCGTCATAATTTTTTGGAATTGGAAGCCCAAGAAGTTTCAAAACGGTTGGAGCGATTGCGGTGAGGGATTTGCCCTTTTTCAACTTAACTTTTTTATATTTTTCGCTGACCAAAATAACAGGAACAGGGTTGATGGTGTGGGTGGTTATTTTGTTTCCAGCTTTGTCCATCATCTCTTCTGCATTTCCGTGATCGGCCGTGATTATGCAGTCTCCGCCAACCATAAGTGTGGCAAGAGCAACTGCATAAGCCTGTTTCTCAACGCATTCGATTGCTTCTTTCACTGCGTTAAAGTTGCCAGTGTGGCCAATCATATCTGGGTTTGAGTAGTTCACAATTATGAAATCATATTTTTGTGAGGCGATTGCATCCAAAACCTCTTGGGTTATTTCCACTGCGCGCATTTTTGGATAGTCACTGAAATCTTTCACGTTTATGCTGTCAATAAGTTTTCTTTCTTCCCCTTCATAAGGCTTTTCAATTGTGCCATTGAAGAAGAAGGTGACATGAGCATATTTTGTTGTTTCTGCCACATGGAACTGCTTTAAGCCATGCTGTGAAATGATGGCCGAGAGGTTGTCTTCAACTGCCTCAGGAGGATATAGAGTGTTCACATGTGTGAGTTTGTCGGAATATTGGGTCATAGTTGTGTATAGGAAGTTTTTGAGAGGTTTTGTTTTGAACTCTTTGAAATCTTTAAGCGCAAAAGCAAAAGAAATTTCTCTTGCACGGTCAGTTCGGAAATTGTAGAACAGCAAACTGTCGCCATCTTCAATTTTTGCGTTTTCGTCAATCACGGCAGGGGTTATAAATTCGTCTGTTTCGCCATCGGCATATCTCTTTTCAATGGCCTCTTTTGCACTTGCAAATTTTTCTGCTTCGCCATAGCACAAAACGCGATAGCCCTTTTCAACACGGTCATAACGGTTTTCTCTGTCCATGATTTGCACTCTGCCCATGATTGTTCCAATTTTGGCATTTGTGCCTTTAATTTTCTCTTCCGTCATTTCAATGAACTTTTTGCCTTCGTGAACACCTGTGTCACGGCCATCGGTGAAAACATGAATGTATATGTTTTTGATTTTGAAATTCTTTGCAAAGTCAAGAATTGCAAACAGGTGATTTATTTCTGAGTGAACATCACCATTGGAAAGCAAGCCCATTAGGTGCAAGTTTGAATTATTTTTTTCTGCGTGTGTTAAAGCCTTGATTAAAGCAGGGTTTTTGAAAAACTTTCCCGTTTCAATTTCGTTGTTAATAAGTTGCAAGTCCTGCAAAATAATTCTGCCCGCACCAAGTGTCAGGTGTCCAACCTCGCTGTTTCCCATAACGCCTTCTGGCAAGCCAACCGCTTTTCCGCTGGCCGCTATTGTTGTGTGAGGATATGCCTTTTTTAATTTATCAAGGTTTGGCGTTCCTTGACTTTTTATTGCGTTTCCAAATTTTTCTTTTTTCTCGCCAAAGCCGTCCAAAATCACAAGTGTGACCATAAATGCCTCCTGTTGTTTATTCACAGAATAATATACAATTTGAGAGAAAAAAAGTCAAATAAATTGCAAAATTTTCAATTTTTCATGTGTTCGTCAAAGAGCGTAGTTTGATTTTCTTCTTCACTTTGCTGCGAAGGAAAATCTTCACGAGGGGGATTTGCTGTGGCATAGGCAGGTTGTGGGGCGGGCGCTTCGGCTTTCTTATCCTTTTTCTTTTTTCGTTCAAACACCTTAAAAGTGCCTTTGTTCACAATAACTCTTAAAAGTAGATATAGGGCGGCAATGCCAAAAAGGATGTAGAATATTCTTGAAAATATGCTGGCTTGAAAGCCAAAAAATCCGGCGATAAAATCATATTGAAGCATGCCAATCAGCAGCCAATTTATGCAGCCAATTATGGTTAAGATGAAAGCGATGAAAGTTATCATAAAAAACTCCTTTTAGGTTATTTTTCTGCTTTTTTGCAAATTTTATTGTGAAAATTCAAAAAAAATTGAATTTTAGTTGACTTTTTTTGTTTTTATGAATATAATAGTGTTGTTCTAAATTTGAAAAACAAATTTGTCGTGGGTTTTCATGGCGATTTTTTTTGAATTTTAAACCAGACCAATTATAAGGAGCGAGATTATGGAAAAACATTATTTAACACCAGAAGGAAAAGCACAACTTGAAGAAAAGTTGAATTATTATAAAACAGTTAGAAGGCCAGAAGTTGTCAAACGTATTGGCATTGCCAGAGAGTTTGGCGATTTGTCGGAAAACAGTGAATATGATGCAGCAAAAGACGAACAAGCACAAGTTGAAGCAGAGATTGCTGAAATGGAAAACATTCTTCTTCATGCAGAGGTAATCGACAAGAAAAAATTGAACAATGACATTGTGTCCGTTGGATGCAAAGTCACTCTTTTTGACGAAGAATTTGATGAAGAAGTGGAATACAGAATTTCTGGCTCTTCCGAAAGCGACCCAAGAAATGGCGTTATAAGCAATGTTTCTCCTGTTGGAAAGGCTGTGCTTGGGCATCAAAAGGGGGAAACTGTCACAGTTCAAACTCCTGGCGGAAAGATGAATTACAAAATTGTTAGGATTGAAGTTTAATCAACAAAAATTTTTGTTGTTTCTCTTTCTTTTTGTTTGCTTTTTTAAATATTATTTGCTAAACTTAAATTAAGAAAGTAAGGGAATTTATGAGTTTTATCTATTCTTTAAAACTTTTTAGTTGTAATTGGGCAAAGGCTCTCAAACTCTTTTTGTATTATTTGATTGTTTGGGGTGTGTGCTTCTGCCTTCTTTTGCCTTGCTTTTTTGCCTTTAAAGACATTGTTGTGACAGAGTTTCAGGCCGCAAACATTCAAACCTCATTTTCTGGCGTGTTTAGGGGCACTCTGGGCGAGGGAATGCACAATATTGCACAGGGCGTTCTTGGCGTGCTGACAGAGGTCACTGCCGCAAATCTTTGGCTTTTCATTTATGGACTTTTTGTTATATTCATTTTGATGCCATTTTTGCTTAACATTGGAAAATACACTTTCTGCTCAATGCTGTATTACTTCATGACAAGCAAAAGCGAAGTTGGCTTTTGTGGAACTATGATTAAAACTCTTAAAAATTCCACTTGCTTTGCCGCAGTGAAAGTGTTCCATAACATTGTTTTCTTGGCTATAACACTTGTTAGTGTGTATTCGATTTGCATCATTGACTCGCCACAATTCTATGTTTCGTGGCTGCCTGTTGTGGCTTTTGTTTTGCTTGTGCTTTTGTTCACTATCGAGCAAATTCTTGTGCTTGGCTGGTGTCCTGCAATGGTGGTGTTCAATTCAAATGTTTTTGTGGCATATCAAAAAGGCTTTAAGGCTGTTAGGCGTCATTTCCTCACAACACTTGGCACAACTGTTTTGTATTTCGCACTCTTCTGGGCATTTGTGATGATTTTTGGCGTTTTCACAATGACAGTGCTTGTGCCACTTATGACAATTTTGCTTTGCGTTTACAACATGGTTGCATTCTTCATCAGTCAGGGCATGAGGTTCTATGTTAACGAAAACAGAATTTTAACACCAAAAAAACTTGAAGAAGTTGACAATATAAACAAAACCGCCTTCATTTTATAGGCGCTTTGCTTACATAAAATTTATTTTTATGCACTGAGTGTTTAAAGACACTTAAAATATTTATTTAAGGAGAAAAAATGAATAACAACAAACTAAAAATCACCTTCTTGGGCGGAGTGGGTGAAATTGGAAAAAACATGACCGCTTTTGAATATAACGACGAGATTATTGTGGTTGATGCGGGGCTAACCTTTCCGGGCGATGATTTGCCGGGCATTGATGTTGTGATACCCGATTTCACCTATCTTGTCAACAACAAGGACAAAGTTAAGGCAATCATTTTAACGCATGGACACGAGGACCACATTGGCGCCGTTCCTTTTCTTTTGGAGCAGATAAAAGCACCAATTTATGGTTCTAGGCTCACGCTTGCACTTGTTGAAAACAAAATGAAAGAGCATCCAAAAGTGGCTTACAAAGCAATCACGGTTAAGCCAAAAAATGTGCTTAAAATTGGCTCTTTTGCAGTGGAATTTATAAAAGTTTCGCATTCAATCGCAGGGAGCCTTGCTCTTTGCATAAGCACACCTGTTGGAAACGTTATTCACACGGGTGACTTTAAAATTGACTTTGAGCCTATTGACGGCGTGATGACCGACCTCCAAAGATTTGGCGAACTTGGAAAGAAGGGCGTTAACCTTTTGATGTGTGAAAGCACAAATGTGTGCAGGCCGGGCTATTCTATGAGTGAAAAGAGTGTTGGCCGAGCCCTTGAAGAAATTTTTAAAACGCACACAGAAAACAGAATAATTGTGGCAACTTTTGCCTCCAACATCCACAGATTACAACAAATTTTGAACTTGGCGGAAAAATATGGCAGACGAGTGGCGTTCACGGGAAGAAGCATGATAAACATCACCGAAGTGGGCATGAAAATTGGGGAAATTTCTTTCAATAAAAACATTTTGGTGGACATTGACAAAATTGATAAACTTGACGATAAAGAACTTTTGATTGTCACAACGGGAAGTCAGGGCGAGCCTTTGTCCGCACTCACTCGCATGGCGGCTGGCGAATTTAAACAAATCAAAATTGGCGAAAACGATTTGATTGTGTTCTCATCTTCTCCAATTCCTGGAAACGAAAAGAGCGTTTACAATGTGATTAACTCACTTTTCCAAAAGGGTGCAGAGGTTATTTATGATGAACTTCAAGAGGTGCACGCTTCTGGGCACGCATGTCAGGAAGAAATCAAAATGATACATGCTCTCACAAAGCCAAAGTTTTTCATGCCAATTCACGGCGAATATAGGCATTTGAGAATGCATAAACAACTTGCAATGACACTTGGCATGGAGGAGCGAAACATCATTATGCCAACGCTTGGCGCGCAAATTGAATTGTCAGCAAACTCTATGAAAAAAATCGGCTTCACAACTGCTGGGCAAAGGCTTATCGACGGCTATGGCATCGGAGATATGGACAGCAATGTTTTAAGAGAAAGAAAACAACTTTCTGAGGATGGAATTTGCGTTGTTGTTATGACAATAAACAATGTGTCGGGCGAGGTTGTTGGTGACCCATTTATAATCACAAGAGGCGTTGTTTATCAAGATGAGGCGGAGGCGTTTGTTCAAGACACCAGAAACATGATTATTGCATCCCTCAAAGAGCAAGACCTTCGTGGCTGCGAGCCTTCAATCATCAAAAACACAATCAAAAGAAACGTTTCCAATTTCATTTTTAAACGCACAAAAAGACGTCCAATGATTTTGACCATTGTGCTTTTGGATTAAAATATGGAAAAAGAACAGTTTGTTGGCTTTGAAAGGCATGAATATAATCCAATTTTACGCCCAAGAACAGAAAAACTTTTAATAAATTTGCTTGCCGAGTGCAAACCAAAAAACATTTTGGAAATTGGCACTTTTATTGGCTATTCGGCAAGCGTGATGCTCCGCTCTTGCGATGCATTTTTAACAACAGTTGAAATTGACCCACAAAATGCGCTTGATGCAAAACAAAATTTGAAAGAATTTGAGGGCAGATTTGAGGTTGTTTGTGCCGATGCTGGGCAGTTTTTGGAGCAAAATAAGGATAGGTTTGATTTTGTGTTTTTAGATGGGCCAAAGGGGCAATATAAAAATTATTTGCCTTATTTGAAGCGGATTTTGAATGTGGGCGGAATTTTGGTGGCAGATGACATTTTGTTTTATGGGCTTGTGAACTCAAAAGAGCCAATAAAACATAAACATCGCTCGATTGTGAACAATTTGCGCATATTTTTGGAAACTTTAAAGGCAGATGAAGATTTTGAAACT